>NZ_JAKSYA010000069.1:0-118631 GCF_022829485.1 Methylobacterium sp. J-059 | reverse complement strand
CGCACCCATGCCTGGTTCAACCGTTTCCGACGCCTGCCCGTACGCTACGAGCGCCGCGCCGACATCTACGAGGCCTTCACCAACCTCGCCGCCAGTCTCATCACCCTCAACCAAATCAGGCGGTTCTGTTAGGCGCTCTTAGTTCGGGCGGCGGTTTGCTTTTCGGGCCCGAAGCGTCTCGACGCAGGGCATCGATCCGAACGATCGCCTCCGACCGGGGCACGGATCCGGCGGGAATCGTTCGAAGCCGGAGGGATGGCCTGTCCGGCGTTGCGATCGCGCCGCGACGCCGAAGACGGACCTCGATCCGGCGGCGTCGAGTTCGAGGGGCTACCAGGGCACGACCTCCCCGGCATGGTCGAGGAAGACGCAGCCGGATCCCCCGAGGCGACCTTCCAGGACGGCCACCATGCCCCGCGCGCTGGTCTCGACGTCGAGCGTCGCCCGCCGGCCGCCGAGATCCGTGCGGACCCAGCCCGGATGCATCAGCACGACGCCCCAATCGGCCTTGGCGTGCTGCCCGGCGAAGGAGCGGGCTAGGGTGTTGAGCGCCGCCTTGCTCGCCCGGTAGCTGCTCCAGCCGCCGCCGCGGTTCAGCGACACCGAGCCGAGCTTCGACGTCATCAGGACGACGAGACCGCCCGGTGCGACGCGCTTGTGGAAGGCCTCGGCGAAACGGATCGGGCTGAGGGCGTTCGTCTCGAACACCGCCGTCGCGACCGCGCGCGGCATCGCCGCGGCCGGCGTGCCGGCCTGCGTCGCGACGCCCGCGACCACGAAGACGAGATCGAAGGCCGGAGCCTCCGCCAGCCGCGTGCGCAGGGCGGTCACCGCCGCATCGTCGTCGATGTCCACGCCCGTCTCGATCCGCAGCGTGCCGGCGCTCGCGAGCTCGGACAGGGCGGCCGACGGCCGGCGCACGGTGGCCGTCACCGCCCAGCCGCGCTCAAGGAACCGGGCGACGAGACCGAGGCCGAGCCCGCGTGAGGCGCCGACGATCAGCGCGCGGCGCGCACTCATCGCGCGCCTGCCCGGGCGCCCCGGAAGGACGTCGCCGGGCACGGCGAAGCGGGGCTTGGCCCGTCGCTTGCGCGGGCACCGGGACGGGCGGGGCGGGACAGGGGCATCGCCTCAAGATAGCCCCCGCGGGCGGCCCGTCGAGAAACCGGTTTGTCGCGTGCGATCCGGAGCGGATGGCGCCGGCTCGCGTTGACCCCACGACCCCGCCCTCAGGACAGCCACGATGCATGCGACACGACTCGCGGAGACCGAGGCGACTCTCGCCCAGACCGATCGGGTCTGGCGAACCGAGGTGAGCCGCCTCTACGGTCCCGAGGGCGTCCTGCGCTTCGGCTACGGCCCGGAAGGGCGCGGCGCCGACGGCTCGCCCGTCCGGCGTGCCTACGAGGCGCGGCGTGCCGCGGTGGCGTCCTGGCGCCACGAGCGGCGGCCGCCGGGCTAGGTCCGGCAGCCCGGCCATGTCGCCTGCGATGGCCTCGATCCTCGGCCTGTGGTCGGCCTACTGGGCGGCGATGTTCGCCCAGATCGCCCACCTGCGTTCCCTCGACGACGGCGTCGGCGCGATAACGTGCGGCCGGGTCGCGCGAAGCCTCCTCGTCGTCGGCGTCGCGTTCTTCCTGGTCGCGAAGGGCGGCTAGAACGTGCGCTGCTCCGGTCGAAAGGACGGCGTCAGGCGTCGTCGTCCGGGGCGAACACCTCGCCGACCTCCGCCAGGCGGACGTTGGCCGCGTCGGTAGGGAGATGCAGCAGCCCGCGGTACTCCGCGAGCAGGCGACGCATCTCCCGGTCGGCGGCAGGGGCGTCGGCCGGCATCGGCGAGGTCGTATCGCAGCGGTCGACGAGCTCCGCCGTCCTCCGGTCGACGGCAGCCCGATCGGATGGGCTCAGCCCGGCGAGCCCGTCGAATCCGAGGTCGCGGGCGACGAGGGCCGCGATCTCCTCCCGCTTCGTGTCCAGGTCCGACATCGCCGTCTCCCCGAGCCTGCTCCCGGCTCTCCGTCGCCGCATTCCGCGTCCGGAGCGACAACCGTGCCGCCGGCGGTCGCCCGCGCGGCCCGCTAGGTGAAACGCTGCGCCGAGATCGGGTCGCTGGCGGGGAAGGTCTCCTCGAGCCCTTCGTCGAGCAGCCGCTCCCGGCGCTGCGCCGGGCCGTCCACCCCGTTGCGTCCGGCCGGGATCGAGGCCGTCGCCGGGTTCACGCCCCGGCTCGCGCCGCCGGTCGCGCCGCGGCGGCCGCCGGCTCGACCGAGGAAGCCCGCCTGCCACAGAAGGTAGCCGAGACCGACCGCCAGGGTACAGACGATGACCCGGAGGTCGAGCTCGCTCCGCAGTGCCGGTGCCGGTGCCGGTGCCGGACGGTCGCGGCCCTGCAGCATCCAGCGCTTGGCTTGAACGAACGTCTGGCCCGCATCGCGGACCTCGCCCTCGGACAGCAACGCCCGCGCTGCCGGGATCAACTCGTGCTTGTGGCGGTGAAGGTACTGGTCGACGAGGAAGGTCGCGTCCTCGAAGGCATCCAGCCACCCCTCGGAGCCCGTCCGACGCTGTCGCGCCAGGTCCGCGAGCTGGCTCATGAACGCCCGGTGCTGCTCGTCCAGCGCATCAACCAGCGTCCGCGTCTGCGCGCGCCGGCCGAGGGGGGCGTAGAGGCTGACGGAGACCGCCTCGGCATGTGCTTCGAGGCGATCGATGAGCTCGCCGAGAAGGCGCTCGCGGCTCCGCACGGCACCCGGCCCCTGCGATGCCTTCGGCGCATCGTGGATGAGTTGCTCGATGTTCGCGTGGTCGCGCCCGATGAGCTGCCAGACATCCATGATGGTACTCCTTACCGTTGTACCTGCTAACCGCCCCGCCCACCGGCCGTTCCTCCATCCGCCCGTGCTCGGGGCGCAGCGTGCGCAACGAATCGCCGGGGCGGGCCGCGTGAATGAACCGCCGGTGCACTGCCGCATTGGGGGAGGCAGGAGCACCCCATGCCGATCGACGACACGCACGAGCCTCAGACCGTTAACCTCTCGACGCCGGACGCGGCCGCCTACTGGGCGCGCAAGCTCCAGGTGCCGGTGGAGACGCTCGGGGCGGCTGTGGAGGCCGTCGGCCACGACGCCGAGAAGGTCGCGGCGCATCTCGGCCTTCCCTGGCCGTACGAGGCCAGCGGCATCGTCTGACGCGACGCTTCGCCGGCCCATCGGGCCGGTGGGCGATCGAGCACCGTTCCGACCGTGCCTGTCGGGACACGCCGCGCGACGACGTGGGCCGGGCGGCGCAACCCGGACGCATCCCGCAACGTTCTGGCACCGGACCCGGGTCAACCGGGTGCCTCAGGAGAAGACGATGTTGGTACGTTTTGGAGTCGGCTTTGCGCTCGCGACGTTTGCGGCGACCGCAGCGATCGCCGCTCCGGTGTCGCAGGAAGACAAGGCCGCGATGCAGCTGCTCTGCGCCGGCGACTTCGCGACCTTCTGCACCGGCCTGCCGCTCGAGGACGGCCCCGAGACGCGCGCTTGCTTCAACAGGAACATGTCGAAGCTCTCGCCCGGGTGCCGCAACGCGATCGAGGCCTACAAGAAGAAGGGTTGAGGCCCGCCCCACCGGCGCCCCGAGCCGCGTCGCGCGGGCGGTTCCCGCCCGGCGGTAGGCATGGAGCTCCGCGAGGCGGGATCCGGCTCTCGTCGCTCGGTCTTCCGGCGGCAAGCGTGCGCCGATCCGGACCGCACCCCGAGGCCGCGCTCACCCCAGGGTGATCGCGCCGTCGCTCTGGTCGATCGTTGCGACGCGCGGGCCGCGAATGTCCGGATCCCGCTGTTCCCAGGCCGATAGGGCGGCGTTGACGGCTTCGACGATCGCGCCCGGGGAGCCGCCCATCTGCGGGTGGATCGCCTCGACCAGCCGGGTGACGATCGTCTGCTCCTCCAAAGGGTGAGCCGGCATGGTCGCCTGGCGGCAGTACGCCGCATAGACGTTCTCCGCGATGGCGCGGGCCGCGCGGTCGGGATCGGGCGTCTCGCTCATTCCAGAAAAGCCTTTCGCGTCGGGGTGCTCGGACGACGCTGTTTCGCGCGTCGCCCGCTTCGTTGGGTGCATCTTCGGCAGGCCCGCGATCAGGGGGGCGGCTCCTGCAAGGGCTTGCCCTTGTCGACCACGTAGACCGACAGGACCTTGATCGTCCTGTCGCCGACCACCGTGTAGCCCGCGTGCGGCACGCCGCGCGGGTTGATCCCGCGCTCGCCGGCCAGCCGTTGCTTCGGTTCCTTGCCGGACACCTGCACCGTGCCGCCCTCGATCACGTAGAACGACTCCTCGCCGTGGTGGACGTGGCGGGGCGAGGTCGCACCCGGCGGAAACTCCACCAGCTGCATGATGATCTCGCGCGTGTCGTCGCCGGAGACCGGCGCGCGGCCGAGCTCGGTCCGCCTGATCTCGTGCACCACCGTCTCCTGCGCCATCGCCGAGCCCCCGAAACCGATTCCACCGGCCGTGCAGGCCAGCGCGAGCCCGACGCTTGCGTACCATCGCCTCATCGCCTCGCTCCGTTCCTACGGTGCCACCGCATCCCCATCGAAGCCGTGGGCGTCGAAGATCCGGCGCACGAGGCCCGACCGCTTCGCCTCCGCAAGCCACACCGTCACCGAGGCGAGCGCCGCCGGCCGGCCCTTCGGCACCGCGACGGCGACCTGCGTCCGCTGGAAGCCGCCGGTGACGATCCGCGAGCCGGGGACCTGCGCCACGATCGGCTGCAGCGTGTCTCGCGACAGGGCGAAGGCGTCGGCCGCTCCGGTTCGCATCCGCTCGATCGCCTCGGCCACGGAAGAGACGGCCACCGGCCGGGTCCGCGTCAGCGTGCGGGCCGAGGCGCGGATCGTCGTGGTCCCGTCGATTGCCACCACCTTGAGATCCGGCCGGTCGACCTGCGCGACGTCGACGATGCCCGACGCGCCGGTCACCAGGTAGGTGCTCTCGAGGTCGTAGTAGCCCGGCCCGAAATCGAGCACCTGCCGACGCGCCGCATCGACGGGCATGAAGCTCACGTCGATCGCCTCGGCCTGGAGGGCCGCTGCCGCAGCGCCCGAGTTCGGGAAGAGGGTCACGGCCAGCGGCAGGCCCACCTGTCGCGCAAGGTCTGCGCCGAGATCCGCGGTGACGCCCTCGGGCGTCCCGTCCGGCGAGCGGGCGACGAAGACGAGGCCGGCGGACGGCGCCTCGACGAGGCCGACCCGGAGCGTGCCGGTCGGCGCCAGCGTGGCCTTCGCGGCGGTCTCCTGCGCAAGCCCGGGAAGCGTCATGGCGGCGAGAATGGCGAGCGCGGCCGGCAATCCCTGGGCGAGCGGCATGGGTGGCGTTCCCGGAGTGGTTTCTCGCCGTCCGCTGTACACCGTCGTCGAAGCGGGTCCCATGCGGGCGGAGCGGGAACCGCCGACGAACGTTGCGCCATGACACGCGGTCGGAGCGAGCCCATGGAAGTCAGCGATCTGAAGAACCCGCCCTTCGTGGTGCTCACCTACCGGGACGGGCACGTCGTCGTCGAGGAGGATGCCGCCACCGAGGTGGCTGCCCGCCTGCGCTTCGCATCGGCGGTCGACCTGTGCGAGACGCGGGACGATGCGCATGCCCACCGGGTCGAGCTGCGATCGGGCGAGGCCGTGATCGACACCTGGCCGAAGGCGGAGCGTCCCTAGGGCGACCGGCGCTCGCCGACGCAGGAATTCCGGATCGCGCGAGCGTCCCGGGGTTCCTGCGTCGTGCGCCGATCGAGAGGGCCGGTCGCTCAGCGGTGGTGACGCCGGTGATGGCGCCGCATCATCCGCATCCCGCCCATGCGGGGGCGCATCATCCCGCCGGTGCGCGCGCCGGCGTGCATTCCGCCCATGCGACCGTTGCCGGTCGCCGCCGCGTTGCGATCGAGGCCATCGCCCGGTGACGCCATGCCGGCGGTGTTGGCGCCGAGCAGGAGGCCGAGCGCCACCGTTGCGCCGAGGATGAGCTTGTTCATTCTGAAGAGCCTTCCACGGCGCTGCGCCGTGACGTCAGAACAGGGATCGGCAGTCCTGGTTCCAGAGATAGGATCGTCGCACGTCGGGATCGCTCGGTTTCTGCAATATTACATTCGATACCCACGCGTTTCGTTCGAACGGCACTTGACGAGATAGGCGAGCCCGCAGAGCCATAGCTTTTCCGGAAAAGGAGTGCCGCCTTGGAAGATCAGCTCGAATATCAGCCCAATACCCCCGTCGGTCTCACGGCCGACATCGTCGCGGCCTATGTCTCGGGCAATCATGTCCAGGTGGCCGAGCTGCCGACGCTGATCGCCAACGTGCACGCGATGCTGTCCGAACTTCGCAACGGCAAGCCGGCCGAGCCCGCGGGCCCGGAGAAGCCGACGGCGGCTCAGATCCGCAAGTCGGTCACGCCCGACGCGCTGGTCTCCTTCCTCGACGGCAAGCCCTACAAGACGCTGAAGCGCCATCTGAACGGGAACGGCCTGTCGTTCGAGGAGTACAGGACCCGCTACGGCCTGCCGGCGGACTACCCGTCGACCTCGGCGAACTACTCCGCCACGCGCTCGGCGTTGGCGCGCTCGCTCGGCCTCGGTCAGCAGCGGCGGAAGCAGCCCGCGGCCGCCGCAGCGGTCGAGGCGACCGCCGAGGCTCCGAAGGCGCGCGGACGCAAGCCCAAAGCCGCCGAGTCGCCCAAGGCCGTAGAAGCGTCCCAGGCCGAAGGAGCGCCGACGCCGGCTCCGAAGACGCGTGGCCGCAAAGGCAACGCCAAGACGGTCGCCGAGCCGGCCTGACGCCGTTCGACGCCCCGTCCCGTGGGTGGATCGGGACGGGGCCGGATCGCCCGGCGAGAGCGTGCTACTCCGCCTTGCGGTGCCCGCGCCCGTGCTGCGCCTTGCCGGCGCCGGCCGCGGCTGCAGCCTCCTTCTCGGCCTTCCCGACCGTCGCCGAGCTGGTGGCGGCGTCGCTCGTCGCACCGGCCGGCGCGTTCGAGGCCGCGGATTTCGGCTGCCCCTTGCCCTCCGTCGGCGCCTCCGCCTTGCCGCCTTCGAGAACTTCGGGGTGGCCGGCCCCCGCCTCGGCGCTTCCGGCCCGCTGCACCTCGGCCGCCCGCTCGGCCTGCGCGCTCGTCGTCTCGTGCTGCTGACCGTCGCCGGACCGACCCTTGGCTGGGTTCGACATCATCACATCCTCTCTCGTGGTCACGCGGCAACCGCCCGCATCGATCACGGTTCGGGCGCCGCCGCCGCGTGCGACGAAACGCCGAGCCGCGTCGTCCGCTCTGGACATCGGCCGCCGGCCCAGGGGGGGCGAGCGCGTGCAGGCTGCGACCGTCGCGAGGACGGGCGAGCGGATGGTCCGCACTGGGACCAAGTGGCTGCGGACGAGAGAAGGAGCCGATCGGATCAGCGTTGCGGCATGCGCCTGATCGAGCCGACGTTCTCGGGGGAGAGGTCCGCCTCGAAGGCGCCGTGATGGTGGACGGCGACCTGCCTCGGCTCGGCCGGGGGCATCTTCTCGGACGACGCGTCGCCCTCCGGACGATCCGGCGTGACCGATCCGAGCCGGAAGGAGGGCCGATCCTGCAGGTTCCAGGCCTTGGCCGGCTTCTGGTCTCCGCAGCCCTCGCACACGGAGACCAGCCACGATTGCCACAGGCCGTTGGTCTTCTCCTGCACCGATTCCGCTCGCTCGCGATGGGCCGAAGCGAGAGAGAAGGTATCGAGGTCGCCCTGCTTGCTGGGTTCGGGCAACTTGCGAAGCCGCTCGAGCTTCGTATTCCAGGTTTCGCCCCCGGTCCTGGGGGGAACGTTCGTCGTCACCGTGTCGAGCGTGCTGCGATCCGGCTCGCACCCGATACAGATGTTCCGGATCATGCCGTCCCCGACGTCGCCGGGTGATCTCGATCGGTCCGATACCGAGCCCGCATCACGGCTCGGCTTTTTGGTCTGCCCGACGGCGGTCGTGGTCACCGCCTTCTCGTTGACGGGCGGGATCGCACCGGTCCGGATGTCGCCGGTCTGAGCGGTCGCCGTCGCCGCGGGAAGGATACACAGCACAAGGGTGGATAGGATCATGCGCGTTGCTGTCATGGCTGCCTCCATGACAAGTCAATCTTCTGCGCTGTCGCTGGTTCGAGGCCATTCGGCAGCGAAAAACAGAAACTATTTCTTCCGTTCCGATCGGCTCTCCAGAATGTCCACGAACGGCTTCGAGATCACGTGCCGGCCCGCCGCATCGTAGATCTCGACCGTCCAGGCCGACCAATCGCGCCGCGCGCTGCCGAGCATCAGGTCGATCGCGACCCGCTCGGCGTGGAGGCGCATGAGCGCCCAGGTCGGCAGCCGCCTGCCCTGGAGATCGGCCACGAGGTCGAAGCCGTTCGTGCAGTGGAAACGGTAAAGCGGTGTCGGCATTGGCCTTCTACCCCGCCCTCCACAGCATTTCACCGTTCCGTGGCCCACCGTGCTCGCCATGGTTGAACCGTCGGCCCGCTTGCTACTTGTTCCTTGTATGTTCTTGGACAACTCGGAACCGCGATGCACCCCCAGCCCCACCAACCGCCTGTGGAGATCCGGCTCACCGAGGCCGAGACGATCGCGCTGGCCTACCGGAGGGCCGCCCGCGGCGATGCCTGGATCGCGCTGGTGCAGGTGGTCGAGGACGCGCTCGCAGACCTGGCCGAGGCCGAGCGCCGGTCGCTGCGGCGGGACCGGCTGGTCTCGCGCGGCTACGTCCGCGGGCAGCTCTGACGGAGCGCGGCCACGGCCATCGCGGGCGCCGGATCATCAGGCGGCCGTGGGCGGGCCGGACGGCACGTCTCGGCCGTGCGGGCTTTCCTTCGCCCCGCGATGAGGCCGACGGCGATCCCTTCTCCCGCCCGCTGGCGATCGATCGGCGGCTTTCTCGGGAGCACGGTCGGCGTACGCGAGCCGACACCCGCGCACCGTGCGGCGCGGCCGAGGGTCGCTCCGCGCCGGGCGATCGGAACGGCCGTTTCGACCCGGGGTTTGCTCCCCACGTCCCGAGGCTGCGGCGCAGGCTTCGCGCCGGCCGACCGATTGGAGCACCCATGTCGAACAAGCACCCGAAGACCGATACGCCGACCGATGCCGACCTGAAGGGCAATCCGGGGATCGGCCAGTCCCGAGGCCTGACGGGTCACGACATCGAGGACATCGAGGCGGACTCGACGGTGGAGGGCGACACGGCCAACGAGACGAAGCTCGACGGCGGGATCGATCCGAACCACCAGGGCCGGACCAACAAGTAAGGGTCTTGCGTTCGCGGGGCGCAACCCGTGCGCCCCGCCCCTGACCGCCCGCGCATCCGCGCCGATTTTCCGGCCGGCAGCATGGGCGATGGCACGATCGGCATGGGCCGATCCGCGCCCGATCCGCGAGCGGGGGCGCACCGGTCCATGACCACGCTGCCGAGAGCGATCCGTAGCCTCCGCCGCGGCCCAAGCCGGCACCCAAGCCGACCGGGAACGAGACGGTCCCGACAAGGTGGTGTTCGGGGATGTCGATCGGGCAGGGGGAGCTTGGCTCGCCCGCGTTCTGCCCATGCGAAAAAGCGCGCCCGGGGGACAACGCCCTACCGGTCGATCTCAGTGCTCATCGGAAGCGTGGATTGATGGTGCTGCGAGGGGGGATCGAACCCACGACCTCCTCATTACCAATGAGGTGCTCTACCACTGAGCTACCGCAGCAACGGCGATCCGGGGCCCGCGAGGGGGCGTCTCCGTCCGACCGAGAGGGGCTTTAAGGGATCGACGGCGGCTTGGCAATCGCGCTTGGCGGTCCCGAGGGCGCAATCGACCGGGTGGATCACGTTTTGGGGCGGCCGTCGCGCTTCAGCGCCGCGCGGATGATCGCGGCCAAGCCCGGCTCGGTCACCGCCTCGGCGGCGTCCGCGGGGGTGAACCAGCGCTGCTCGCGCTGGTGCTGCTCCGGCCAGGTCTTGCGGTGCTTGCGCACCTCGAGCGGAAACACCTTCACCTGGCACAGCACCGCGTCGCGGTTCTTCAGGCGCTTCTGGTAGAGGTAGAAGCCGAGCGGCCGCTTGCCGATCTGGCCGATCACGCCGGCCTCCTCGTAGGCCTCGCGGGCCGCCGCCTCGAAGGGCTTGCGCCCCTTCATCGGCCACCCCTTCGGGATCACCCAGCGCCGGCTCTCGCGGGAGGTGACGAGGAGCACGCTGTAGCTGCCGTCGGGCTCGCGCCGGAACGGCAGCGCGCCGACCTGCGGCCGCGCCTCGCGCTCGTCGTCGAGCGGCATCGTCGTCATGCGCGTCGGCGCCATGCGGGCGCTCCGATGCGGTTCCAGCGCTCCGAGGCGTGCGGCCCGATCGCGGAGGGAACGATGCGGTGTGCTGGGCCGGAACGGAACTGGAACAGTGGTGGGGCCTCTCGGAGGAAAAGTTATCCGGCAAATAATCGATCGGACCTGCCCTGGGAAGCGGGCGTACCGCCGATTGCAGCCGTCTTCACCACCAAAGGTTGGTCGTTTCGTGGGTCAAACGCACCGGAGCGCAGAACGGTGCCGCGCGTCGGAGCCTACCACAGGATGTATCTTGCCGTGGCGATATGGCCGTTCGATGAAGCCCGACGCCATGCCCGTGTCGCACCCGCCGGCCGCCCGGCGGGGCCGGGCGGCGCGGGAACGATCAGCCGAAGCGACGGGCCTTGGCCTCGGCGTCCTCGCGTGCCGTTGCGGGCGAACCGGTTGCAGGCGGACCGGCGGGACGCGGCTGCGGCAGCACCACGGGGCTCGCAGCGCCGGCCGGCATCGGCCCGGGTTCGGCGACGGCAGGCTTGTCGGCCTCGGCCGGCGCCCGCGCAACGCTCGCCGGCGTGATGCCGGCCGGGATGGTGGTCGTCGGCTTGGGCCCGGCGGCGGGAGCGGGCGCCATCGTGCTCGCGGCCGCAGGCGCGGCGGCGTGGGGCGCCGCGAGGGCGACCGTGTCGGTGTCCGGCGCCGGCGTCTCGAACGGCTCCTGGCCGGCGAGCAGGTTCGGCGGCGCCTGCCAGACGAAGGCGTCGATGCGGCCGGAGACCGGCGAGATCGGCTCCCAGGTCGGCGAGGCGACGCCGTCGGCGATCCAGACGGGATCGCGCGGGGCATGCGCGGCGCGGGCGAGCCATTCGCGGGCGCGGCCCGAGCCGGCGCCGTGCTCGGTCTCCTCGATCCGCGCCATCATCAGGCAGGTGCGCACGCTCGGGCCGTCGTCGAGCAGGGGCCGGATCGCCTCGCGGGCCTTTTCGAAGTCGCGGGCGTCGAACGCGGCCTGCGCCAGGGCGAGGCGCGCCTCGGGGGCCCAGGACGAGAGCTTGGTCAGCGTCTCGGCCCGCGCCAGGCGGTCCCGCACGGAATCGCCGGTGCGCAGGTTGAGGTAGACCTTGGCGAGGTCGGGGTGCGGGTTGGCCTTCCACGCGGCCTCGACGATCTTGGCCGCCTTCTTCAGATCGCCGCGGCGGGCGAGCAGGCGCCCGGCGATGCTGGCGGCGGGAACGAGATCGGGCGCGAGCTTGACCGCCTGGAGCGCGCGCTCGGTCGCCGCCTCCGGCTCGCCGGCCTCGCGCACCTGCGCCATCGCGGTGAGCAGGACGGCACGCTGGCGCCGCGCCTCCGCCTTGTCGATCAGCCCGAGGGAGCCGCGGCGCTCGACGATCTCGAGCGCGCCGCCCCAGTCGCCGTCGGCGCATTGCGCCTCCAGCACGGCGTCGTTCGCCCAGGTGACGCTGGGGGCGAGGCGTGCGGCCTCCGCCGCGTAGGCGCGGGCGGAGACGTCGTCCTCGCGTCGGCGCGCTTCGACGAACAGGCCGCGCAGGCCGAGCACCCGCGTCTCGGGGTCGTTGACCATGCGCTGGAACGCGCTCTCGGCCGCCTGCCGATCGCCGGAGATCTGCGCCGCCTGAGCCTTGAGCAGCAGGGTCAGCGGTTCCGCGCCGAGCAGGCGCTCGGCGTCGCCCGCATGGCGGCGGGCGGCGAGGGGATCGCCCGACCCGACCGCGACCATGCCGCGCGACAGGGCTGTGAAGCCCTTGGCCCGGCGGCGCTCGCGCGAGCCGTTCACCAGGGTGTCCGGCAGGGTGATGATGCCGCGGACCACGGCCCAGACGAGGCCGAGCGCGATCGCCGCGATGCCGACGCCGATGAGGGCGATGGCGAGGCTCGTGGCCACCTCGTAGCCGTTCCACACGATGGTGACCGACCCGGGTCGGTCGGCGATCCACACCGCCCCGAAGGCGGCGACGGCAAGCAGGGCCAGGAAGGCGAGAGCGCGCCACATGAGGTCGGGTACTCCTGTCAGCCGCGAGGACGGCGTCGCGTCGCGACGAGGATGTGGGCGGGGGCGATGGCCGCCCCCGCAGGATGGCGTGTCTCTGCGATCACCTCTGGGGGGCAATCACGGCTTGGGGGTCGGCGCGGTCGTCGGCAGGCCCTTGAACGCGTCGGAGAGCAGCGCCTGGGCCGCCTGGGCCGCCTGGGCCCGCGCCTTCAGCGTCGCGCCGAAATCGCCGGCCTGCGCCTTCAGATCCTGCGGCATCGCCTCGTAGGCCTGCGACGCCTCGATCAGCGCGCCGCGGTCGAGGGCCGCCTGCACCTTCGCCGTCGAATCGCTGGCGGCAGCCTCCTCGGCGGCCGGCGGCGCATCGACCTTGCGGACCTGCACGATCGAGTCCGCGATGCTGAGGAAGCGGCTCTTGAGGTCGCCGTTGGCGGCGACCTCCTTGGCGGCGGCGGCCTTGCGCGCGGCGGCGACCTTGTCGGCGATCGGGCGGAACGCGGCGGCGAGCTGGTCCGCGGTCGGCGCGCCCTTGTCGGCGAACGGCGCCAGGGCGTCGACGCGGCTCGCGTCGCCGGTCTCGAGCTTGCGCAGGGTCGCCAGCGGCTCGGCATAGGGGACGCCGGCCTCCAGCGCGGCGGCGATCCGGTCGGCGGTGACGACCTTCAACGCGGCCTGGACGGTGCTGGCCTCGGCCCGAAGCGCCACCGCCTTGTCGAGGGTGGCGATCTTGTCGGCCTGATCCTGCAGGCGCCGGTCCAGGGCCTTGGTCGCCGACTCGGCCGTGCTCCTGCCGGCCTCGGCCGCCTCGCGGCTCGCCTGCGTCGCCGTCTGCACCGCCTCGGTCGCGGCCTTCACCCGCTCGTCGAGGGTCTTCTGCAGGGCATCGAGGCGCTGGCCGAGGGCCTGATCGGCCTCGGCGTTCGCCTTGGTGCGCGCCTCGACCTCGCCCTGGAGCGTGGCGAGCTTCGGCGCGAGGTCGACGGCCGGCGCGCGCGCCGCCTTGTCGGGTGCCTTGTCCTCGAGCGCCTTCACACGCCCGTCGAGGGCGGCGATCTGCTTGGGGTCGCCGCCGGCCTGGGCCACCCCGAGGCGGGAATCGCCAGCCTGGTCGCGGCCCGGCTCCTCCTGCAGGGCGGAGACGCGCTGGTCCAGGCTGTCGAGCCGGGCGGCGATGTCGGCCGGAAGAGCGGCCTGGGCGGCCGCCGCCGGGGTCGTGCCCTGGCCCTCGGCGGGCGCGGCCGTCGCGCCGGAGGCACGGTCCAGCGCCTGCCTGGCCGCGGCCTCCGCCGCCTTCACCGCGTCGGGCAGCGGCTTCAGCGTCGCCTCGTTGGCGGCGACGCGCTTGTCGAGGGCGGCGACCGCGTCGCGTGGGCTCAACGATGCCATGCGCTGGTCGAGGCCGGTGAGCTGGCCGGAGATGCGCTGGTCGAGGGCGTTCAGGCGGGCGTCGTCGCCGGCATTGCCGAGGATGCCGGCGCGCTCCACCGCGAAGAGTAGGCCGGCGCCGATCACGCCGCCGAGAAGTCCGGCGGTCGCCACCGAGCCGAAGCCCGGCCCGCGGGCGGCGGGCGCCTCGGCCGGGCCGACCCGCGGCGGGGTGCTGCCGGAGCCCGCCGGCTTGGCGCCGGCCTTGGCGTCGGACGCTGCCTTGCCGTCAGAAGCAGGCTTGGGACCGGACGCCGCCATGCCGGCCGCGACCCCCGCGGCTCCCGCCGCGGCGGCCTTGGCGTCGCCGCGGACGTCGCCCTTGTTCGCCCCGGCGTCCTCGACGCGCTTGGCCTTGAGGTCGATGATCGGTCCATCGGTGAGGGCGCCGGAGGGCCGCGGCCCGCCCGCCGTGGCGCCGCCGGCGGATTTCGGCGGCGCGGCGGCGGTACCGGCCCCGGACCGGCCGAACTCGGGCTTCGCCGGGTCCGGCTTGCCCGGCTCGGCTTTCCCCACCTCCTTCGCCGCGGACGGGCCACCCGGCGCGCTGGCGATCCCGGGCTTGGCCGCCTCTGTCGCGGGCTTGCTCGGGAACGCTGCAGAGGCGGCGCCCGCCCCGCCGGCAGGCCTGGCGTCAAGCTTCGCCGGATCGGCAGGGGGCTGGGCCGGGCGGCCGGGCTCGGCCTTCGTCGGCCCGGCGGTGATCGGAGGATCGGCGCGGCCGGCCTCCGGCTTCGGCGCCTGGGCCGAGGACGACGGAACGGCGGGCTTGGCCGTATCGGGCTTGATGGTATCGGGCTTGGCCGTATCAGACTTGGCCGTATCGGGCTTGCCGGTCTCGGATTTGGCCGGCTCCGACTTGACGTGGACGCCCGGCGGCAGGGTCTCGGGCGGACGGCCCTGCGGCGTCGACACCGTTCCGGGCTTGCCGCCCTGGGTCTGGGGGGCGGTCGAGCTCGGGGCACCGTTCTTCGCGGCACCCGGAGCCTGGGAGCCGGAATTCGGACGGTCGGCGTCGTTGGATGGTGGCTTCACGGCCGTTGTCTCTCCCGTCTCGACGTCCCGGGCGCGGCGGCTGTGCCGCGCGCCCCGATCCTAACGTTCCTCACGACCCGCGCCGGTGCGGGCGGCGCCTACCTATCACCGCCGCTTCCGCCCGGGCGAGACCCGATCTGACGGCGGCGCGGCGATGTCAGGACAGGCCCGCGAGGAGGTCGTCCTCGCGCGGTCGCCCAGCGACGAAATGGGCCGCGACCCCGGCTTGGTCCAGGGCTGCGGCCACGTCGTCCGACAGGCAGTAATGCCTCAACGCGCGGAAAGCTCCGCCGTGTCCGGCCGCTTCCGACAATCGATGCGCCACACGCGCGCTGCGGCGGGAATAGTGCAGGGCGGCGTCGAGCCCTCCGGGGACGGCGGCGAAGGCCGCGAAGACCGGGTCCGGCAGGTGCGCCACCGCCTCGGCCGCGTAGGCGACGTGCGTCGCGATCCGGTAGCCGGCGGCCGTCAGCCGGGCGGCGGGTTCCGCCTTGCGCTCCGCGCCGGCCACGTGGAGCAGGGATGCCCCCGGCGCGACGGATCCCTGCACGATCGCTGCGAGCGCGGCGGCGTCGCCCGTCCCCGCCGTCACCGCGCCGAGCCGCGCTTCGGCGAGCGCCGCCGTCCGCGGGCCGACGGCGAAGACCGGGATTCCGCGCAGGGTGGCCGCCTCGGTCGTCGCGAGCAGCGCGTCGAGGGCGTTCGCGCTGGTGAGGATCAGCCCGTCGAACGGGCCCGGCGGCAGGGCTGCGCCGGTGGGGCGCACCACCAGCACCGGCGCCACCAGGGGCAGGTGGCCGAGCGCCGCCAGGCGTTCGCCGGTGCGTGCGGCGCCGGGCTCCGGCCGCGCCACCCAGACCCGCACGGCCTCACCCCTCCAGGGTGAGGCGGATGCCGTGATCGGCGGTGGCGCCGGGCGCCAGCAGGCGCTGCGCGTCGCGCTCGGCGAGCTCGCCCGAGAATCCGGCCCAGTCGGCATGCCCGGTCCAGGCTTCGAGCGACAGGAACGGCGCGGTCGGCTTCGTCCACACGGCGAGGTGCGGAAAATCCTCGACCGCCATCCGGATCGCCCGCCCGCCCGGCCCGGTGAAGCGCATCGTGCGGCTCAGCGCGTCGCGGAACACCAGAGCCTCGGTAAAGAGCGCCGGATCGAGGGGCAGGACGTTGCCCTCGAGGCGGATCGGGCGCTCCTCGCGCAGCAGCAGGCCGCCGGGGCCGACCTCGGGGACGCTGGCGCGCTCGGCCCGCTCGAACGCGACCGCGTAGCCGCCGCCGGCCCCGCGCGTCCCGCCCGCGAACGGCCAGGGGAAGGCCGGGTGGAAGCCGAGCCCGTAGGGCAGGGCGGTCTCGCCCGGATTGTGGACCGCGATGGCGAAGTCGAGCCCGGCGGGGCGCACCCGCGCGGTGATGTCGAGGCGGAAGCGGAAGGGATAGTGCGCCAGCGTCTCGGCCGTTTCGGTCAGGCGCAGGGTGACGGCCTCGTCCGTCCGCTCCACCACCGCGAAGGGCAGGTCTCGGGCGAAGCCGTGCTGCGCCATCGGATAGGTCCGGCCGTCGACCCGGACCATCCCGCCGGCGGAGGCGCCGACCACCGGGAAGAGCCAGGGCGCGTGCCGGTTCCAGTGCTCGGGATCGCCGCTCCAGAGGTATTCGGTGCCGCCCACCCGCCACGACACCGGCTCGGCGCCGGCGAGCGTCAGGGTCGCGGTGGTGCCGTCGGCGGCCTTCAGGTGGATCGGATCGGGCATGGGGCATCGGCTCCGGATCGGGGTGGGTTCGTCGGCGCCCGGCTCACGCGGCCGCCCCGACATGCTGCGTCACCGCGTGAAGCGGGCCCGACGCCACGAGGCGGCCGCCGTCGAGCACGTGGACCGTGTCGGCGGCTTCCAGGCTGGTGAGGCGGTGGGCGATCATGATCAGCGTGCGCTGGCCGGCGAGCGCGTCGAGCGCGGCCATCACCGCGCCCTCGGTCTCGCCGTCCAGCGCCGAGGTCGCCTCGTCGAACACGATCACGTCGGGGTCGTGGTAGAGCGCGCGGGCGATGCCGATGCGCTGGCGCTGGCCGCCGGAGAGGCGCGCGCCGCGCTCGCCGACGCGGGCGTCGTAGCCCTCGGGCAGGGCGGCGACGAAGTCGTGCGCGCCGGCGAGCCGCGCCGCCCGCTCCACCGCCGCGCGGTCGACCGGCTCGAGGCCCAGCGCGATGTTCTCGGCCACCGTCCCGTCCACGAGGAACACGTCCTGCGGGACGTAGCCGATCCGGTTCTGCCAGGCCGGCAGGGCCTGTGAATCCAAGGGCGTGCCGTCGACGGTGATGCGGCCGGCATCCGGCGTCAGGATGCCGAGGATCAGGCCGACCAGGGTCGACTTGCCCGAGCCGGTGCGCCCGACGAGGCCGACGGTGGTGTTGGCCCGGATCGTCAGGCTCACGTCCGCGAGCGCCGCCCGCCCGGGCGCGTAGGCGAAGCCGACCCGCTCCAGGCGGATCGCGTCGCGGAACGGCAGCCGTGCGTCGGTCCGCGGCGAACTCTCGCTCTCGCCGTCGAGGTCGTCGACGATCACCCGCACCGCCGGCAGGTAGAAGCGCAGCAGAGCCAGCGAGTTGAAGATGTTCTGGAAGGCCGGCAGCATCCGGTATCCGGCGAAGGCGAACAGCCCGAGCAGCGGCAGGATGCCGGCGGTGTCGAGCCCCTGGGCGAGGGCGAACAGCACCACCACGATGACGCCGCCGAAGGCCAGGGCCTCGATGACGAAGCGCGGCATCTGCCCCGTCAGCAGGCTCTCGGCGGTGGCCTTGGCATAGGCGCGGGCGGGGGCGTCGAATTTGCCGGCGAAGGCGTCCGCCCGGCCGTAGAGCTTGAGTTCGGTGAGCGCGCCCAGGGTCTCCTGCACCACGCGGTAGCGCTGCGCGTTGTCGGCGACCGAGCGGGCGCCGAGCGAGGCGAGGCGCGCGCGCATCACCAGGTAGATGCCGACGTAGAGCCCGCCGAAGCCGCCGCCGAGGATCAGCGCCAGGCGCGGCGCGTAGACCAGCAGGAAGCCGATCACCGCGAGGGCCGAGATCGCGCGGGAGGCGACGACGGTGGCCGGCGTCAGCACGCCGACGACCAGGCGGTCGGTCTCCGAGAGCACGTTCTTGGCAAGCTCCGCGCTGTTGCCCTGGGTGAAGAACAGCTTTTCGCGGGCGAGGTAGCGGAACAGCAGCCGCCGGGCGAAGCCGTAGCCGGTGAGATGGGTGAACAGCAGCTGCGCGTAGGTCAGCGCGGCGTTGACCACCGCGGTCACGAGGATCGCGAGCAGCGCCGCCATCCCGGCCGCGATCAGGAAGCTGCGGTCGTCCGACAGCCCGAGCGTGTCGCGGATTTGCGCGAGGTAGGGCAGGCGGGTGGCGGCCGCGGGATCGCCGACCAGCGTCAGGAACGGGATCACCGAGGCGACGCCGACCACCTCGAGCAGCCCTGCGCCGGCCAGCCCCAGGGCGATCAGCGCGAGCCGGCGCCGGTCGCGGGCCCGCATCGCGCGCACGAGATCGATCAGCGTGCGCAACGGGGTGTCCTCGGGATCGGCGGAACGCACCTCTCCTTCTCCCCTTTGCGGGGAAGGGTACCCTGCGGAGCAGGGGGGCAGGGAAAGGCGCCCGGCGCGGTTCTCTCTGTGAAGCGCACGTTCATGTGGGCCGAGCGCATAGAGGCCCGGCGCCGGGCTGTCCACGCGGGCGGGCCGAAGCCCGCCCGCCCGCGATCAATCGACCTTCTTCAGCGAGCCGAGGTCGACGTCGCCGTTCTGGCTGGTGAAGGTCAGCGACTTGGATCCGCCGTCCTGCTGCGAGACGCCGCCGATCTTGTGGTCGCCGCTGTCGTAGGTCGTGGTCTTGCCGTCCTGCTCGATCAGCAGGCGGTGCTTCTCGGGGAAGAAGGCGTACTTCATCCCGTTCTGCGCCCCGCTGGTCGAGGGCTGGCCGAGGTCCTCCGGCCACCAGGGCTCCATGCCCTTCATCGGCTTCATGGGTTCCATGGGCTTCATCGGTTCCATCGGCTTCATCGGTTCCATCTGGGGCGGGCTCCTTGCGGGGGTCTCGCGTGCGGTCCGTCTCTCGCCAAGACGCGGCAGGGCGGGATCGGTTGCATCGCGCCGGGCCCGTCGAGGCGAGGATCGTGCCGCGCCGCCGGATCGGCGGCGCGGCCGACGACCTCAGAACACGCGCTTCTCGCGGATCTGACCGTCGAAGCCGACATGGAGCTGGCGCTCGCGCCCGTCCTGGCCCTTGGCGGCGACCTCGAGGTGGCGCGGGCCGCGGCCGGTGACGCGGACGTCCGAGTAGCCGGCCGCCTGCACCGAGGCGGTCAGCGCCGGCACGTCGGGGTTGGGCCCGAGCCCGACCTTGTCCTTCGCCCAGTCGAGGGTGCCGGGGGGCGGGCCGCCGGCCGGGCCGAGCAGCACGCGGTTGCCGTCGCCGTGGGTCAGCACCGCCGCGTGCAGGAACCCGTTCTCGAAGCGCCCCTGCACGGTGACGGTCTCGCCCTTGGCGACGAGCTTGCCGTCTTCGCCCTGGCGCCCGGTCTCGACCAGTGCCCGCCCGGTGCCGTCCTGCAGCACGAACTTGTTGCCGAAGATCTCGGCGACCTCGCCCTTGGCGGCGATGCCGCCCGACGGCACCAGCGTCGAGATCGCCACCGGGGCGATCGGCGTGGTCGAGGGCGCGCCGTTCTGCGCCAGGGAGAGGCCGACGGCGCCGAGCGCCAGCGGCGCGGCGATCGCCCCGACGACCAGGGTGCGGCGGGGCAGGCGGCGTGCGGGTCTCGATGCGGCTCCCTCGGCGGCGGCCTGGCGAACCTCGGTGGCGGTGCCGTCGATGACCTGTTCGTTGCTCATGATGAAACGTGTCCTGTTCGGTTGGGCCCTTTCGGGTTGACGGCGTTCTAGGAGAGGCCCGCCAATCCACCCTGAACCGCGCGGTTCAGCCCCGGTTAAACCAGCCGGCCTAACCCCCGACGCCCGTTCCCCGAAGGTGCCGAGAACCATGAAAGTCCTGTTGGTCGAGGACGATGCCGCGCTCGGCGCCGAGATCGCGAAGGCCCTGCGCGCGGAAAGCTTCGCCCTCGACCACGCGCGCGACGGCGAGGACGCGCAGCATCTCGGCGAGACCGAGGATTACGACGCGGTCGTGCTCGACCTCGGCCTGCCCAAGCGCGACGGCGTCTCCGTGCTGCAGGCGTGGCGCGCCGCGGGGCGCACGCTCCCGGTGCTGATCCTCACCGCCCGCGACGGCTGGAGCGACAAGGTCGCGGGCTTCAAGGCCGGCGCCGACGACTACCTCGTCAAGCCGTTCCGCACCGAGGAGCTCGTGATCCGCCTGCGGGCGCTGGTGCGCCGCGCCCAGGCCAGCGGCGCGAGCCGGCTCGTCTGCGGACCGCTGAGCTTCGACCCCGGGCTGGGCGCCTTCGAGCGCGACGGCCTGCCCCTGAAGCTCACCGGGCTCGAATGGCGGGTGCTGTCCTGCCTGATGCTGCGCAAGGACGCGGTGGTGCCCCGCCTGCAACTGATCGAGCGGGTCTATGACGGCGACGCCGACGTCGACTCGAACTCGGTCGAGGTCATCATCACCCGCCTGCGCCGCAAGATCGCGCCGGCCCAGATCGAGGCGGTGCGCGGCCACGGCTGGCGCCTGCACGCGGACGCCGCCTGATGGCGCACGCATCCCGGCTGGACCGCGCACCGCGCACGGGATCGCTGGCGCGCCGCCTGCTCGCGGCCGCCTTCGTCCTCGTCACCGTCGCGCTGGTCGTGGCGGGCATCGCGATCGGCTTCATCCTCCACCGTTTCGTGCGGGGGCAGATCGACGGCCGGCTCGACGCGCAGATCGTGGCGATCCGCTCCGGGCTGGAGCAGGGCCCCGACGGTCCGCGCCTCGCCCGCGACTTCGACGCGCCGCCCTTCGACCGCGCGGGCTCGGGCTGGGCCTGGCAGGTGCGGCGCGGCGGGACGCGCCTGCGCTCCGCCTCGCTCGGCAGCGACGTGCTGCCCGTGCCGGCCGGCCCCCGTCCCGACGACGGGTCGGAGCGGCCGCAGCCCGCCGACGCGACCGATGCGAACGGGCGCGGCCTGATCCTGCGCGTCCTGACGCTGCCGGCGGAGGATGGCGGCGCGCCGACCATCATCGCGGCCTCCGCGCCCGCCGCGGCGTTGCGCGGGCCGCTGCGCGAGGCCCTGACCACGCTGGCGCTGGCGCTCGCGGTGCTCGGCCTCTGCCTGATCGGCGGGGTGCTGGCGCAGGTGCGCCTCGGCCTCGCGCCGCTGCAGCGCCTGCGCGCGGACCTCGCCGAGGTGCGTGCCGGGCGGCGCGAGCGGGTGCCGGTGGCGCAGCCGACGGAGATCCGGCCGCTGGTCGCCGAGCTCAACGCGCTGCTGGACCAGAACGCGGCCAACCTCGAGCGGGCCCGCACCCATGTCGCGAACCTCGCCCACGGCCTCAAGACGCCGCTCGCCACCCTGACCCTGGCGCTCGCCGACCCGGCCCGCGACGCCGACGGCACCTTGAGCGACCTCGTCGGCTCGATGGACCAGCAGGTCCGCCACCACCTGCGCCGGGCGCGCGCCGCGGCGCTGGAAGGCACGGCCCGCGGCCGGATCGACCTCGCGAGCCCTGTCGGGGACCTCGCCGCGACGCTGGGGCGGCTGCATGCGGCCAAGGGCGTGCGGATCCAGGCAAACCTCGCCGAGGGGTTGGCCGTGGGATGCGAGGCGCAGGACCTCGACGAGATGCTCGGGAACCTGATGGACAACGCCTGCCAGTGGTGCCGCGGCGAGGTCCGCGTCTCGGCGGCCCCGGCCGAGGGGGCGGTGGCGATTCGCGTCGAGGACGACGGGCCGGGCCTCGATCCGGCCGAAGCGGCGTCCGTCCTGCGCCGCGGGCAGCGGCTCGACGAGAGCGTGCCGGGCAACGGCTTCGGCCTGTCGATCACCCTGGAGCTGGCCGAGCTCTACGGCGGCGGCCTGACGCTCGACCGGTCCGGCCTCGGCGGCCTGCGCGCGACCCTCGTTCTGCCGGGCTAGAGCCGAACGCGGAAAGCCCTCGACGGCACGAAGCCGGAGGGCTGATTCGGTCTGGATGGGGAGGGAGGAAACGTGGCGCGGGCGACGGGACTCGAACCCGCGACCTCCGGCGTGACAGGCCGGCACTCTAACCAACTGAGCTACGCCCGCACGGCGCATCCGCTCGAAGGCCCGGTGGGCCTCGGCGACGAGCGGGGGTTTATGTGGGGGGGCAGGGAGTGTCAAGCGCGAGCTTGCCACGCGGAGCGCGATTGTCCGCATGGCCCGATCCCGGTGCCGCCGGGCCGGCTCGGACCTTGCCGGGCCTGCGCCGATCTGCCGTGTTGGCGAAGGCCTGACACAGCGCCACCTGTCTGTCTCAAGCCGCGATTGTGCGACGCGCAAACGGCTTGTTTCACCGGGTCGGCTCGACTAAGCCTCGGCCCGCGCGCACTCTGGCATTGGAGCAATTCCATATCGCCGTTCGGTGAAATTCAGGGCGGCGCAGTCCAGCGCGTGAGAGGTGTCGCATGACCGGTCTCCTGGCGGATTACCTGCCGCTCATCGTGTTCCTCGGCGTATCGCTGTTCATCGCGGCGGCTCTCCTTGTGGCCCCGTTCCTGGTGGCCTATTCGAGCCCGGATCCGGAAAAGCTCTCGGCCTACGAGTGCGGCTTCAACGCCTTCGACGACGCCCGCATGAAGTTCGACGTGCGGTTCTACCTCGTCGCCATCCTGTTCATCATCTTCGACCTCGAAGTCGCTTTCCTGTTCCCCTGGGCCATCACGTTCGGGGATCTCGGCTGGTTCGGCATGTGGTCGATGATGGCCTTCCTCGGGGTCCTCACCGTGGGCTTCGTCTACGAGTGGCGCAAGGGCGCCCTCGAATGGGATTAGCCCGCGTCGTCGCCCCGCCCGTCCGCTCCTGAGGCATCCATGGCCTTCACTCCCGAACTGTCCCGCGCCCCGGCGATCGCGCCGCAGGCCAAGGGGCTCGTCGACCCGAACACCGGACGTCCGATCGGCGCGGACGACCCGACCTTTCTGACGATCAGCGCCGAGCTCGCCGACCGCGGGTTCCTGATCACCTCCACCGACGACCTGATCAACTGGGCCCGCACCGGCTCGCTGATGTGGATGACGTTCGGGCTGGCCTGCTGCGCCGTCGAGATGATGCAGATGTCGATGCCGCGCTACGATTGCGAGCGCTTCGGCTTCGCCCCGCGCGGTTCGCCCCGCCAGTCCGACGTGATGATCGTCGCCGGCACGCTGACCAACAAGATGGCCCCGGCGCTGCGCAAGGTCTACGACCAGATGCCGGAGCCGCGCTACGTGATCTCGATGGGGTCCTGCGCCAACGGCGGCGGCTACTACCACTATTCGTATTCGGTGGTGCGCGGCTGCGACCGGGTCGTGCCGGTCGACATCTACGTTCCGGGCTGCCCGCCGACGGCGGAAGCGCTGCTCTACGGCGTGCTGCTCCTGCAGAAGAAGATCCGCCGCACCGGCACGATCGAGCGCTGAGGTGACGCGATGACCAACGGCATCTCGATCCTCGCCCACACCCAGCCGGTCTCCGGCGACGCGGCGCTGCAGGCGCTGTCGGACCACGTCGCCGGGGCGCTCGGCCCGGCGGTGGTCGAGCGCACCATCGCGCTTGGCGAGCTGACGCTGATCGTCCAGGCCTCGGACATCGTCTTCGCGCTGACGTTCCTGCGCGACGATCCGGCCTGCGCCTTCCGGAACTTCATCGACATCTGCGGCGCCGACTATCCGAGCCGCGCCGAGCGCTTCGACGTGGTTTACCACCTGCTCAGCCTGCGCCACAATTGCCGCATCCGGGTCAAGGTGCGCACCGACGAGGTCACGCCGGTCCCTTCCGTGATCGAGGTGTTCCCGGCGGCCAACTGGTACGAGCGCGAGACCTACGACCTCTACGGCATCCTGTTCTCGGGCCACCCGGACCTGCGCCGGCTGCTCACCGATTACGGCTTCGAGGGCCACCCCCTGCGCAAGGACTTCCCGCTCACCGGCTTCGTCGAGGTCCGCTACGACCAGGACGAGGCGCGGGTGGTCTACGAGCCGGTGAAGCTGACCCAGGAATTCCGGAACTTCGACTTCCTGTCGCCGTGGGAGGGCACCGAATACGTGCTTCCCGGCGACGAGAAGAAGACGGCTTGAGGCGGAGGGCTCACCATGACCGAGCATAACATCCGCAACTTCGCGATCAATTTCGGGCCGCAGCATCCGGCGGCGCACGGCGTGCTGCGCCTCGTGCTGGAGCTCGACGGCGAGGTGGTCGAGCGCGTCGATCCGCATATCGGCCTGCTCCATCGCGGCACCGAGAAGCTGATCGAGTACAAGACCTACCTCCAGGTCACGCCGTATTTCGACCGGCTCGACTACGTCTCCCCGATGAACCAGGAGCACGCCTTCTGCCTGGCGATCGAGAAGCTCGCGGGCATCGAGGTTCCGCGGCGGGCCCAGCTCATCCGCACCCTGTTCTGCGAGATCGGCCGGCTGCTCTCCCACCTCCTCAACGTCACGACGCAGGCGATGGATGTCGGCGCGCTGACGCCCCCGCTCTGGGGCTTCGAGGAGCGCGAGAAGCTGATGATCTTCTACGAGCGGGCCTCGGGCGCCCGGCTCCACGCCAACTACTTCCGTCCCGGCGGCGTGCACCAGGACCTGCCGCCCGCGCTGATCGACGACATCGAGGCGTTCTGCGACCCGTTCCTGCAAGTGGTGCAGGACCTCGACGACCTCGTCATGTCCAACCGCATCTTCAAGCAGCGCAACGTCGACATCGGCATCGTCTCGGTGGACGAGGCGATGGCCTGGGGCTTCTCCGGCCCGATGGTGCGCGGCTCCGGCATCCCATGGGACCTGCGCAAGTCGCAGCCCTACGAGTGCTACGAGGAGATGGAGTTCGACATCCCCGTCGGGAAGAACGGCGACACCTACGATCGCCAGGTGATCCGCATGGAGGAGATGCGGGAATCCGTGAAGATCATGCGGCAATGCTGCGTCAAGCTGCGCGAGCCGGCGGGGCAGGGGCCGATCGCCTCGATCGACGGCAAGTTCGCGCCGCCGCCGCGCCGGGAGATGAAGCGCTCGATGGAAGCGCTCATCCACCACTTCAAGCTCTACACGGAAGGGTTCCACGTGCCCGCCGGCGAGGTCTACGCCGCGGTCGAGGCGCCCAAGGGCGAGTTCGGCGTCTACCTCGTCTCCGACGGCACCAACAAGCCGTATCGCTGCAAGATTCGCGCTCCGGGCTTCGCCCACCTCCAGGCGATGGACTGGATGTGCCGCGGGCACCTGCTCGCCGACGTGTCCTGCGTGCTCGGCACGCTCGACATCGTCTTCGGCGAGGTAGACCGGTGAGCTGGAAGGGCCAGAACTGATATGTCGAACCGCAGGCTCGCCCCCGCCGCCGAGCAGCCCGAGAGCTTCGCGTTCACGCCGGAGAACGCGGACTGGGCCAGGGACCAGATCGAGAAGTACCCGGAGGGCCGCCAGGCCTCCGCCGTGATCCCGCTGCTGTGGAAGGCGCAGGAGCAGAACGGCGGCTGGCTGCCGCGCCGCGCGATCGAGGCGGTGGCCGACGAGCTCGGCATGCCGCACATCCGCGTGCTCGAGGTCGCGACCTTCTACACGATGTTCGCGCTGGAGCCGGTGGGCCGGTTCTGGATCCAGCTCTGCGGCACGGTGCCGTGCGATTCCTGCGGCGCGCGCGAGCTGAAGGACATGCTGCACGCCCGCCTCGGCGCGCCGGGGCACGTGTCCGCCGACGGCAACTTCTCCTGGCTGGAGGTCGAGTGCCTCGGTGCCTGCTGCAATGCGCCGATGGTGCAGATCAACCAGGACTACTACGAGGACCTGACGCCCGAGAGCCTCGGCCGGCTGATGGACGACCTCGCCGCCGGCCGTCCGGTCAAGGTCGGCTCGCAGACCGGCCGCGTCTCGTCGGAGCCGCAGGGCGGCGCCGCGACGCTGACCGACGCGACGCTGTTCGACGGGTCGCGCGTCGGCGCCTGGCGCCAGCGCTTCGAGGACAAGAGCAAGGCCGAGGGCGAGGAGGCCCGGGGCAAGGACGAAGCCGCCTCGACCGAGGCGCGCGCGGCGAGCGAGCCGAAGATCGCCAAGCCCGATGCCGGCCGCGCCGTCGAGCGCCCGGCCGCCGACGCCCCGGCCCAGCGCGCCGCGGACGGCGATGCGCCGACCAAGGCCGGCGACAAGGCCGACGCCGACGTCCTGGATTCGCCGGCCAAGGGCGTCGTCGAGGGAGAGCCCGCCGGCGCCGAGGCGGGCGTGCAGTCTGACCTGCCGCGCGACGCGGTGCCGCCGCAGCCGGAAGCCTCGGGCGCGAGCGGGGACGCGCCCGCCGCGGAGCCATCGAAGCCCGACGCGGCGCCGTCCAAGACCGACCCGGCCACCTGAGACACGGAAAGCCAAAGCCATGCTGGCCGATCAGGATCGCATCTTCACCAACCTGTACGGGTTGCACTCGCCGGCCCTCGAGGCCGCGCAGAAGCGCGGCGCGTGGGACGGCACCAAATTCCTTCTCGAGATGGGCCGCGACTGGATCATCGACGAGATGAAGGCCTCGGGCCTGCGCGGCCGCGGCGGCGCCGGCTTCCCGACGGGCCTCAAGTGGTCGTTCATGCCCAAGAAGTCGGACGGGCGGCCGCACTACCTCGTGGTCAACGCCGACGAGTCCGAGCCCGGCACCTGCAAGGACCGGGAGATCATGCGGCACGATCCGCACCTCCTGATCGAGGGCTGCATGCTGGCCTCGTTCGCGATGGCGGCGCATGCTTGCTACATCTACATCCGCGGTGAGTACGTCGCCGAGAAGCACGCGCTGCAGCGGGCGGTCGACGAGGCCTACGCCGCCCGGCTCGTCGGGCAGGACAACGTCCACGGCTACCCGTTCGACATCTACGTCCACCACGGCGCCGGGGCCTACATCTGCGGCGAGGAGACGGCGCTGCTGGAAAGCCTCGAGGGCAAGAAGGGGATGCCGCGCCTCAAGCCGCCGTTCCCGGCCAACATGGGCCTCTACGGCTGCCCGACGACGGTGAACAACGTCGAGTCGATCGCGGTCGCCGGCACGATCCTGCGCCGCGGCGGCGCGTGGTTCGCGGGCTTGGGCGGCAAGAACAACACCGGCACCAAGCTGTTCTGCGTCTCCGGCCACGTCAACAAGCCGTGCAACGTCGAGGAGGAGCTCGGGATCACCTTCCGCGAGCTCATCGACAAGCATTGCGGCGGCATGCGCGGCGGCTGGGACAACCTGCTGTGCTCAATCCCCGGCGGCTCCTCGGTGCCGCTGGTGCCGGCCGAGCAGATCATCGACGCGAAAATGGACTTCGACACCCTGCGCAACCTCGGCTCCGGCCTCGGCACGGCGGCGGTGATCGTGCTCGACCGCTCGACCGACATCGTCCAGGCGATCGCCCGCATCGCGTACTTCTACAAGCACGAGTCCTGCGGGCAGTGCACGCCCTGCCGCGAGGGCACCGGCTGGATGTGGCGGGTGATGCTGCGCATGGCGGAAGGCCGCGCTCAGAAGCGCGAGATCGACATGCTGCTCGACGTCACCAAGCAGATCGAGGGTCACACGATCTGCGCGCTCGGCGACGCGGCGGCCTGGCCGATCCAGGGCCTGATCCGCCATTTCCGCCCCGAGATCGAGAAGCGGATCGACCGCTACAGCGCCAACCCGCATTCCGATGCGGTGCCGATGGCCGCGGAGTGAAGCCGATGACCGACCAGCCCGACAACCTGATGCTCGTGTACCTCCGTCGCATCGATGAGAAGGTCGATCGGCTGAGTGCCGACATGCACGATGTGAAGGTGCGCATGTCCGGCATCGACGAGAATCTGGCCGGCGTCCATCGCCGGATCGACCGTCTCGAACTTCCGGTCGAGCGGATCGAGCGCAGGCTCGATCTCGCCGACACGACGCACTGAGAAGCGCGCATGACCAAAATCCTCGTCGACGGCATCGAGGTCGATGTTCCGGCCGAATTCACCCTGCTGCAGGCCTGCGAGATGGCGGGCGCGGAGATCCCGCGCTTCTGCTTCCACGAGCGGCTGTCGATCGCCGGCAATTGCCGGATGTGCCTGGTCGAGCTGAAGGGCGCGCCCAAGCCGGTGGCCTCCTGCGCCTACGCGGTCAAGGATTGCCGGCCCGGCCCGAACGGCGAGCCGCCGGAGGTCCTCACGCGCTCCGGAACGACGAAGAAGGCGCGCGAGGGGGTGATGGAGTTCCTCCTCATCAACCACCCGCTCGATTGCCCGATCTGCGACCAGGGCGGCCATTGCGATCTGCAGGACCAGGCGATGGCCTACGGCGTCGACTCGACCCGCTACGGCGAGAACAAGCGCGCGGTCGAGGAGAAGTACATCGGCCCGCTGGTGCGGACCGCGATGAACCGCTGCATCCACTGCACCCGCTGCGTCCGCTTCCTCGCCGAGGTCGCCGGCGTGCCGGATCTCGGCGCGATCGGCCGCGGCGAGGACATGGAGATCACGAGCTACCTCGAGGAGGCGATGGGCTCGGAGCTGCAGGGCAACGTCGCCGACCTCTGCCCGGTCGGCGCCCTCGTGCCCAAGCCGCAGAGCTACAACATCCGCCCGTGGGAGCTGTCGAAGACCGAATCGGTCGACGTGATGGACGCGGTCGGCTCGGCGATCCGCGTCGACGCCCGCGGCCGCGAGGTCATGCAGATCGAGCCTCGGGTCAACGAGGACATCAACGAGGAGTGGATCTCGGACAAGACCCGCCACCCCGTCGACGGCCTGCGCGTCCAGCGCCTCGACCGGCCGTACCTGCGCGAGAACGGCCGCCTGCGCCCCGCCTCCTGGGGCGAGGCCTTCGCCGCGATCGCGGCCAGGGTGAAGGGCACCGATCCCAAGCGCATCGGCGCGCTGGTCGGCGATCTCGCCGGGGTCGAGGAGACCTACGCGCTCAAGAGCCTGATGACCGCGCTCGGCGTCGCCAACCGCGATTGCCGCCAGGGCGGCGAGCGGCTCGATCCGGCCTGGGGCCGCGCCGCCTACGTGTTCAACCCGACGATCCCCGGCATCGAGGCGGCGGACGCGATCCTGCTCGTCGGTGCCAACCCGCGGACCGAGGCGTCGCTCCTCAACGTCCGCATCCGCAAGCGCTGGCGGATGGGGCCGCTCGCGGTCGGCCTGATCGGCGAGGCCACCGACCTCACCTATCCCCACACCTATCTCGGCGCCGGCACCGACACGCTGACGGCTTTGGCCAAGGGCGAGCACAGCTTCCTCGAGATCCTGAAGGGCGCCGAGCGTCCGCTGGTGATCGTCGGCGCCGCCGCGCTCGCCGACCCGGCGGTGCTCGCCGCCGCCGCCGCGCTCGCCAAGGACGTCGGCGCCGTCACGCCGGCGTGGAACGGCTTCGGCGTTCTGCACACCGCGGCCGCCCGCGTCGGGGCGCTGGATCTCGGCTTCGTGCCGGGGGAGGGCGGGCTCGACTTCGCCGGCATGATCGCGCCCGGCGCCCTCGACGTGGTGTTCAACCTCGGTGCCGACGAGTGCACGGTCGGGGCCGGCGCCTTCGTGATCTACCAGGGGACCCACGGCGACCGCGGCGCCTCCCGCGCCGACGTGGTGCTGCCGGGCGCCGCCTACACCGAGAAGAGCGCGACCTACGTCAACCTCGAGGGCCGGGTTCAGCAGGCCAACCGCGCCGGCTTCCCGCCGGGCGACGCCCGCGAGGACTGGGCCATCCTGCGCGCGCTCTCGGACGTGCTCGGCCACCGCCTGCCGTTCGATTCGCTGGTGGCCCTGCGCCGGGCGCTCTACGCCGAGCACCCCCACATGGCCGCCATCGGCAGCGTCGAGCCGGGCGACACGGTCGCGGCGGTCGATCGCCTGGCCGGCCTCGGCGGCGAGGTCGCGAAGGCGACCTTCGCCTCGCCGGTGCTCGACTTCTACCTCACCAATCCGATCGCGCGCGCCTCGCGCGTGCTCGCCGAATGTTCGAGCCTCGCCCGCGGGCGCGCCCTCGAAGCCGCCGAGTAAGGGGCCGCCATGACACCTTGGGAAACCGTGGGCCTCGTGCTGCTGCTGGCGCTGAAGAGCTTCCTGCTGCTTGCCTGCCTGCTCGTCTTCATCGCCTACGCGCTGCTTGCCGACCGCAAGATCTGGGCGGCGGTGCAGCTGCGACGCGGGCCGAACGTGGTCGGCCCGTTCGGCCTGTTCCAGTCCTTCGCCGACCTCTTGAAGTTCGTGCTGAAGGAGCCGGTGATTCCCGCCGGCGCCAACAAGGCGCTGTTCCTGCTGGCGCCCCTGGTCTTCGCGACGCTGGCGCTCGCGGCCTGGGCCGTGATCCCGCTCGCGGAGGGCTGGGCGCTGGCCGACCTCAACGTCGGCATGACCTACATCTTCGCGATCTCGTCGCTGGGCGTCTACGGCGTCCTGATGGGCGGCTGGGCCTCGAACTCGAAATACGCCTTCCTCGGTGCGCTGCGCTCGGCGGCGCAGATGATCTCCTACGAGGTCTCGCTCGGCTTCGTGATCATCTGCGTGCTGCTCTGCGCCGGCTCGCTCAACCTGTCGAAGATCGTCATCGCGCAGGACACCTCGCTCGGCATCCTCGGCTGGTACTGGCTGTGGCTGTTCCCGATGTTCGTCGTGTTCTTCATCTCGGCGCTCGCCGAGACCAACCGTCCGCCCTTCGACCTGCCCGAGGCCGAATCGGAGCTCGTCGCCGGCTACATGGTCGAGTACTCCTCGACGCCGTACCTGCTGTTCATGCTCGGCGAGTACGTGGCGATCATGACCATGTGCGCGCTCGGCACGGTGCTGTTCCTCGGCGGCTGGCTCTCGCCGATCCCGTTCGCGCCCTTCACCTGGGTGCCGGGGCTGATCTGGTTCGCGCTCAAGGCCAGCTTCCTGTTCTTCATGATCGCCATGGTGAAGGCCATGGTGCCGCGCTACCGCTACGACCAGCTCATGCGGCTGGGCTGGAAGGTTTTCCTGCCCCTTTCGCTCGCCTCGGTCGTCGTCGTCGCCTTCGTGCTCAAGCTGACCGGCCTCGCTCCAGGTGCATGAGTGACGTCGCGCGTGAGCCTCACCCAGGAATCGGAGATCGCGGCATGAAGCTCGATCAGGTCGCCAAGGGCCTTCTGCTGAAGGAGTTCGTCTCGGGGTTCGTCCTCGCGATGAAGTATTTCTTCAAGCCGAAGGCGACGATCAACTACCCCTTCGAGATGGGCCATCGCGGGCCGCGCTTCCGCGGCGAGCACGCGCTTCGCCGCTACCCGAACGGGGAGGAGCGCTGCATCGCGTGCAAGCTGTGCGAGGCGATCTGCCCGGCGCAGGCGATCACCATCGAGGCCGGCCCGCGCCGCAACGACGGCACGCGCCGCACCACGCGCTACGACATCGACATGGTGAAGTGCATCTACTGCGGCATGTGCCAGGAGGCCTGCCCGGTCGACGCCATCGTCGAGGGGCCGAACTTCGAGTTCTCGGTCGAGACCCGCGAGGAGCTGCTCTACGACAAGGAGAAGCTTCTTCTGAACGGCGACCGCTGGGAGCGCGAGATCGCGCGAAACCTCGCGATGGACGCCCCCTACCGCTGACATCCCCGCCCCGTCGCCGGCGCCGCGGGTTGTGCGGCGCGGGAGCGGGTTCTATAGACGGCCGGCCGGGTCCGGACCGTTTTTGCGGACCGTTTTCTCATGAGGCAGAAGGGGCCGCTCCGGCGGCCGATCCCGACAAGCGCATGACCGCAGCCGCCGCCTTCTTCTACCTGTTCGCGGGCCTCACCATCGCCTCGGGCTTCATGGTGATCGCGTCCCGCAATCCCATCGCCTCGGTGCTGTTCCTGATCCTGGCCTTCGTCAACGCGGCCGGCCTGTTCGTGCTGATGGGCGCCGAGTTCCTGGCGATGATCCTGGTCGTGGTCTACGTCGGCGCGGTCGCGGTGCTGTTCCTGTTCGTCGTGATGATGCTCGACGTGGATTTCGCCCAGCTCCGGCAGGGGTTCCAGCAGTATCTCCCGGTCGGCGCGATGATCGGCGCGGTGTTCCTGATCGAGCTTCTGCTCGTCGTCGGCTCGTGGACGATCGATCCCGGCCTGGTGCAGGCGCCGCTCGGCAACGTGGCGGCGGGCGAGCACACCAGCAACACGGTGATCCTCGGCCGGGTGCTGTACACGGAATACGTCTACTTCTTCCAGATCGCCGGCCTGATCCTGCTCGTCGCGATGATCGGCGCCATCGTGCTGACCCTGCGCGACCGACCCGGCGTCAAGCGGCAGAACATCGCCCTGCAGAACGCGCGGACCCAAGGGGACGCGGTCGAGACCCGGAAGGTGCCCTCGCGCCAGGGCGTCGAGGTCTGATGGCCGCGGCTCGGACGGCTTGGGCGACCCTGAAGACTTGGGCGGAGACAGTACGATGATCGGCCTCAGCCACTACCTCACGGTCGCCGCGATCCTGTTCACGCTCGGCGTGCTGGGGATCTTCATCAACCGCAAGAACGTCATCGTCATCCTGATGTCGATCGAGCTGATCCTGCTCGCGGTCAACATCAACTTCGTCGCGTTCTCGACCTACCTGAACGACATCACCGGCCAGGTCTTCGCCCTGTTCGTGCTGACCGTCGCCGCGGCCGAGGCCGCGATCGGGCTCGCCATCCTCGTGGTGTTCTTCCGCAACCGCGGCTCCATCGCGGTCGAGGACATCAGCATGATGAAGGGCTGAGCGGGGACCCCCGCGACGTCCTTCCGCCAGAAACCCGCTGCCCCGCGAGGCCGGACCGCACGATGTATCACGCGATCGTCTTCTTCCCGCTCATCGGCGCGCTGATCGCCGGGCTGTTCGGGCGCTTCCTCGGCGCGCGGGTCTGCGAGTACGTCACCACCGCCTGCCTCGCCTTCTCGGCGCTCCTGTCCTGGGGCGTGTTCATCGAGGGCGACCACGCCACGCGGGTGCAGGTCGCGACCTGGTTCACGGCCGGCGACCTCACCGTCGACTGGGCCTTCCGCATCGACACGCTGACCCGGGTGATGCTCGTCGTCGTCACCACCGTCTCGACGCTCGTGCACCTCTACTCCGTCGGCTACATGGAGGAGGATCCGCACCGGCCGCGCTTCTTCGCCTACCTGTCGCTCTTCACCTTCGCCATGCTGATGCTGGTGACGGCCGACAACCTCGTGCAGATGTTCTTCGGCTGGGAGGGCGTCGGCCTCGCCTCCTACCTGCTGATCGGGTTCTGGTACGAGAAGCCCTCTGCGAACGCGGCCGCGATGAAGGCCTTCATCGTCAACCGCGTCGGCGATTTCGGCTTCTCGCTCGGCATCTTCCTGGTCTTCGTGCTGTTCGGCTCGGTCGCCTTCGACGGCATCTTCCCGCGGGTGAACGAGCTCAAGGACGCGCATTTCCACTTCCTCGGCCAGGACTGGCACGCGCTCACCCTGACCTGCCTGCTGCTGTTCATGGGCGCGATGGGCAAGTCGGCGCAGTTCCTGCTCCACACCTGGCTGCCGGACGCGATGGAAGGCCCGACCCCGGTCTCGGCCCTGATCCATGCCGCGACCATGGTCACCGCCGGCGTGTTCATGGTGGCGCGCCTGTCGCCGCTGTTCGAGCTCGCGCCCGACGCGCTGGTCTTCGTCACGGTCATCGGCGGCATCACCGCCTTCTTCGCCGCCACCGTGGGCCTGGTGCAGAACGACATCAAGCGGGTGATCGCGTACTCGACCTGCTCGCAGCTCGGCTACATGTTCGTCGCGCTCGGCGTCGGCGCCTATTCCGCCGGCATCTTCCACCTGTTCACCCACGCCTTCTTCAAGGCGCTGCTGTTCCTCGGCGCCGGCTCGGTCATCCACGCGATGCACCACGAGCAGGACATGCGGAACATGGGGTCCTTGCGCCGCTACATCCCGTTCACCACGGCGATGATGGCGATCGGCACCCTCGCGCTCATCGGCTTCCCCTTCACCGCCGGCTACTATTCCAAGGACGCGATCATCGAGGCGGCCTACGCCTCGACGCGTCCCGGGCACACCCTGGCCTTCCTCGCCACCGTGATCGCGGCGTTCTTCACCTCGTTCTACTCCTGGCGCCTGTTCTTCCTCACCTTCGAGGGGCCGGCCCGCTGGGGGGCGCATGCCCACCACGACGACCACGCGGCGCCGGCCGTCGCCCACGCGTCCGCGGCCCACGAGGCCGACGGCGCGCCCGGCCACACCGAGGGCGTCGCCCACGACGATCGCGGCCACGACGTCGAGCCGGCGCACAGGAGCGACCTCGTCGCCGACGACCATCACGGGCACGGCCATCACGGCGATCACACGCCGCACGAATCGCCCCTGGTGATGACGATCCCGCTCGGCGTGCTCGCCTTCGGCGCGCTCTTCGCCGGCCTGATCTTCAAGGACCGCTTCATCGGCGAGGGCATGGAGGCGTTCTGGGGCCACGCGCTGGCGCACGGCCCCGACAACCACATCATGCACGACATCCACCACGTGCCGGCGCTCGTCTCCTACGCGCCGTTCATTATGCTGGTGCTCGGCTTCGTGCTGGCCTTCGTGATGTACATCCGCCGGCCGAAGCTGCCGGCCGAGCTCGCCGCCCAGCAGCCGGTGCTGTACCGGTTCCTGCTCAACAAGTGGTACGTCGACGAGCTCTACGACCGGATCTTCGTGCGTCCGGCCAAGGATTTCGGCCTGTTCCTGTGGAAGCAGGTCGACGGCCGCGCCATCGACGGCGCCGGCCCGGACGGCATCGCGGCCCGCGTCGTCGACGTGACCCGCGGCGTCGTCCGCTTCCAGACCGGCTACGTCTACCACTACGCCTTCGTGATGCTGATCGGCGTCGCGGGCATCCTGAGCTGGTACCTGATGGCCGGCCTGCCGAAGCCGGGGGGGCACTGATGGGCCTCGCGTCGCAAGCCGCCCTCACGAACGGGATGGATCGCTAGATGTTCGGCTTAGGGCTCCTCTCCGGGCTGTTGATCGTGCCGCTCTGCGGCGCGGCCTTCATCCTGACCTTGTCGGGCGACGAGAAGGCGGTGGCGAAGAACGCCCGCTGGGCGGCGCTCGCCACCACGGTCGTCACCTTCCTGCTCACTCTGGTGGCCTGGAACCGCTACGACGCGACCTCGGCGAGCTTCCAGCTGGTCGAGAGCCATGCCTGGCTCGCCGAGACGATCCGGTTCAAGCTCGGCGTCGACGGCTTCTCGATGCCGCTGGTGCTGCTGACGACGTTCCTGATGCCGTTCTGCATCGGCGCCTCGTGGCATTCCATCGAGACGCGGGTGAAGGAGTACTTCGTCGCCTTCCTCGTGCTCGAGACGACGATGATCGGCGTGTTCCAGGCGCTCGACCTGGTGCTGTTCTACCTGTTCTTCGAGGCCGGCCTGATCCCGATGTTCCTGATCATCGGCATCTGGGGCGGCAAGCGGCGCATCTACGCCAGCTTCAAGTTCTTCCTCTACACGCTGCTCGGCTCGGTGCTGATGCTGCTCGCCATCATGGCGATGTACTGGCAGGCCGGCACGACCGACATCCCGACCCTGCTCCAGACCCGCTTCCCCGTGGGCATGCAATGGTGGCTGTGGCTGGCCTTCTTCGCGAGCTTCGCGGTGAAGATGCCGATGTGGCCGGTCCACACTTGGCTCCCCGACGCGCACGTCGAGGCGCCCACCGCCGGCTCGGTGATCCTGGCCGGCATCCTGCTCAAGATGGGCGGCTACGGCTTCATCCGGATCTCGCTGCCGATGCTGCCGGATGCGAGCCACACCTTCGCGCCGCTCGTCTTCGCGCTGTCGGTGATCGCGATCATCTTCACCTCGCTCACCGCGCTGATGCAGACCGACATCAAGAAGCTGATCGCCTATTCCTCCGTGGCGCATATGGGCTTCGTCACCCTCGGCCTGTTCACCCTCAACGAGCAGGGCATCCAGGGCGCGCTGTTCCTGATGATCTCCCACGGCATCGTCTCCGGCGCGCTCTTCCTCGGCGTCGGCGTGGTCTACGACCGGATGCACACCCGCGAGATCGCCGCCTATGGCGGCCTCGTGAAGCGGATGCCGCTCTACGCGGTGGCGATGATGGTGTTCACCATGGCCAATGTCGGCCTGCCCGGCACCTCCGGCTTCGTCGGCGAGTTCCTGGCGATGATGGGGGCGTTCAAGGCCAACCCGACGGTGGCGTTCTTCTCGGTCTTCGGCATCATCCTGTCGGCCGGCTACGCCCTGTGGCTCTACGCCCGCGTGATCTACGGCAAGCTCGAGAAGCCCAACCTCCAGGGCATCCTGGACCTCGACAACCGCGAGAAGCTGATCCTCGCGCCGCTCGTCGCGCTGACGATCTACTACGGCGTCCACCCGGCCCCGATCCTCGACGTCTTCGCCCCCTCCACCGAGGCGCTGATGACGAGCATGAAGGCCGCCCTCTCGAACACGCAGACCGCGGCCGCCGCGCTGCCCCTCGCGCGCTGAAGGCAGGGCCAGAGATGCCGACCGTCCAGACCGTGCAGACCGTCCTGCCCTCGCTCACCCCGCTGCTGCCCGAGCTGATCCTCGGCATCGGCGTGATGGTGCTGATCCTCTACGGCGCCTTCCGCGGCGAGCGCTCCGTCGAGACCATCAACGTCGGCGCCCTCGCGCTGCTCTTGGTGGCCCTCTTCGTGGTGATGTCGCAGCCGGCCGGCACCAAGGTGACCACGCTGTCCGGCAGCTTCATCCAGGACGGCTTCTCGAAGGTGATGAAGGCCCTGGTGCTGCTGGGCTCGGCCGCGACGATCCTGCTCTCGCGCGACTACTTCCAGCGCGAGCGCATCGACCGGTTCGAGTTCCCGATCCTGATCGTGCTGTGCACGATCGGCATGCTGATCATGGTCTCGGCCAACGACCTGATCGCGCTCTATCTCGGGCTCGAGCTGCAGTCGCTTGCCGCCTACGTCATCGCCGCGTTCCACCGCGACGACCTGAAATCCACCGAGGCCGGTCTCAAGTACTTCGTCCTCGGCGCACTCTCCTCGGGCATGCTGCTCTACGGCGCCTCGCTGGTCTACGGCTTCACCGGCACGGTGTCGTTCCCGGGCATCGTCTCGGCGCTGCACGAGGATGCCGGCTTCGGCATCGTGCTCGGCATCGTGTTCGTCGCGGCCGGCGTCTCGTTCAAGCTGGCGGCGGTGCCGTTCCACATGTGGACGCCCGACGTCTACGAGGGCTCGCCGACCCCGGTGACGGCGTTCTTCGCCTCCGCCCCGAAGATGGCGGCGATGGCGATGACGGTCCGCGTCTTCATCGGCGCCTTCCCCGACGTGACCGCGATCTGGCAGCAGATCATCGTGTTCATCGCCATCGCCTCGATGACGCTGGGCTCGTTCGCGGCGATCGGCCAGCGCAGCCTCAAGCGCCTGATGGCCTACTCGTCGATCGGCAACGTCGGCTACGCGCTGATCGGGCTGGCCGCCGGCACCGAGGAGGGCATCCGCGGCGTGGTGGTCTACATGATCATCTACCTCGCGATGACGCTCGGCGCCTTCGCGATTATCCTCTCGCTCCGCCGCCGGAACGAGATGTTCGAGACGATCGAGGACCTGTCGGGCCTGTCGCGCACTCATCCGTGGATCGCGTTCTGCCTCGCGATGATGATGTTCTCGCTGGCCGGCATCCCGCCGCTCGCGGGGTTCTTCGGCAAGTTCTACGTCTTCGCCGCCGCGATCCAGGCCAACCTCGTGGCGCTGGCCGTCATCGGCGTGGTCACCAGCGTGGTCGGAGCGTACTACTACATCCGCGTGGTCAAGATCATGTACTTCGACGAGGCCAAGGCGCCCTACGAGGCGATGGCGCCGGGCCTGCGCATCGTTCTCGCCCTGTCGAGCGTCGTCGTGATCCTGTTCTGGCTGCTGCCGGCACCGCTCGTCGGGGCGGCGGGCGCGGCAGCCAAGTCGCTGTTCTAGGCCTTGGACTTCCGTCTCAGCGAGGGTGCGCGGGCGGCCGGGCACCGCCTTCACGTCCACGACCGCCTCGGCTCGACCAACACCGAGGCGCTCGCCCAGGCCCGCGCCGGCGCGACCGGGCCGCTCTGGATCGCGGCGCGTGCCCAGGAGGCCGGCCGCGGCCGGCGCGGCAACGTCTGGGCCTCGATCCCGGGGAACCTGACCGCGAGCGTGCTCTGGCCGGTGGCCGGTGTCGAGCCGGAGCGGGTTGCCGGCCTCGGCTTCGTCGCCGGCATCGCGCTGGTAGAGGCCCTGGACGCGGCCTGCGGCCCCGACTCGGCCGGGACGTTCGGCCTCAAATGGCCGAACGACGTGCTCGCGGGCGGGGCCAAGCTCGCCGGCATCCTGCTCGAGGCGGAGACGCTGCGGGGCGGCCGGCGGGCGGTGGCGATCGGGTTCGGCGTCAATGTCGCAGACGTCCCGGAGGCGTTTTCGGCCTCAGCCACCTCTCTGGCGGGGCTCGGATACCCACTTGATGCCGGCATGGTGTTGGCGGATCTGACGAATAAGCTTGCCGTGGCGGCCCGTATCTGGGATCGCGGACGGGGATTTCCTGAGATTCGCGAGCGTTGGCTCGCACGGGCCTCCGGCCTCGGATCGCGCATCGCGGTCCGCAGCGGGACGGAGACCCTGGTCGGCGATTTCGAAGACATCGACGAGGGGGGGCGGCTCGTGATCCTCGCCCCCGATGGAACGCGGCGGACCGTGACGGCGGGCGAGGTGCATTTTGGGACGGCCGCGACGGCGGCATGAGATGGATTCTGGATTTATGACAACGGGACAGGACGAGCTCGTCTTCCTGCCGCTCGGCGGCGTGGGCGAGATCGGGATGAACGCGGCGCTCTACGGCTTCGGGCCGGAGAAGGGCCGCAAGTGGATCATGGTCGATTGCGGGATGGGGTTCGCGAGCGAGGAGGCGATGCCCGGCGTCGATCTCATGTTCCCGGACCTCTCCTACATCGAGGAGCGCAAGAAGGACCTTCTCGGGATCTTCATCACCCACGCGCACGAGGACCATATCGGCGCGATCAGCGAGCTGTGGCCGCGCCTCAAGGTGCCGGTCTACGCGACCCGCTTCGCCAAGAGCCTGCTCGAGACCCGGCGCCTGTCGGAGCCGGGCGCGCCGAAGGTCGACCTGCGCGAGATCAAGCCGGGCCGGCGCGTGACGCTCGGGTCGTTCGAGATCGACTACGTGCCGGTCTCGCACTCGATCCCGGAATCGAATGCGGTGGCGATCCGCACCTCGGCCGGCCTCGTGCTGCACACCGGCGACTGGAAGATCGACCCGACGCCGATCCTCGGCGACGTGACCTCGGCCGAGGCCTTCCGCGCCATGGGCGACGAGGGCATCCTGGCGCTGGTCTGCGATTCGACCAACGTCGTCCGCGAGGGCTTCTCGCCGAGCGAGGCCGAGGTCGCCTCGACCCTGGCCAAGCTGATCGCGGCCGCGCCCCAGCGCGTGGCGGTGACGACCTTCGCCTCGAACGTCGCCCGCATCCGCGCGGTGGCCGAAGCCGCCAAGGCCTGCGGGCGCGAGGTGGTCGCGGTCGGTCGCGCCATGGACCGGGTCATCGACGTCGCCCGCGAATGCGGCTTCCTCGACGGGCTGCAGGAGTTCCGCCGCGCCGATTCGTGGCGCGACCTGCCGCGCGACAAGGTCGTGGCGCTGCTCACCGGCTCGCAGGGCGAGCCCCGGGCGGCGCTCGCCCGCGTCTCCCGCAAGGACCATCCGGACATCGCGCTCGCCGCCGGCGACCAGGTGATCTTCTCCTCGCGCGCCATCCCCGGCAACGAGCGCGACGTCGGCGCGATCATCAACGACCTGATCGAGCAGGGCGTCGAGGTCATCACCGACCGGACCGAGCTGGTCCACGTCTCCGGCCACCCGCGCCGCGACGAGATGGCCGAGATGTACGCCTGGACCCGGCCGCAGACGGCGATCCCCGTCCACGGCGAGGCGCTTCACCTCGACGAGCATGCGCGCTTCGCCCGCGCCCACGGCGTCGACAACGTGGTCAAGGCCCGCAACGGCACCCTGATCCGCCTGAGCCCGGGCAAGCCGGAGATCATCGACCACGTGAAGTCGGGCCGCCTGTTCAAGGACGGCAACGTCCTGATCGACGGGAAGGACCGCGCGATCCCCGAGCGGCGCAAGCTCGCCCAGGCCGGCCTCGTCTCGGTGGCGATCGCCATCGACGAGAGCGGCGAGGTGTTGGGCGAGCCGGCGGTCGACATCATCGGCCTGCCCAACCGCGGCCGCGGCGGCGCGCCGCTGATCGACACCGTGGTCGATTCGGTCTCGCGCACCCTGTCGGGCATGTCGAAGGGCAAGCGCCGCGACTCGGAGGCCGTCGAGAAGGCGGTCGACCGCGCCGTGCGCTCGGCCGTCAACGAGGTCTGGGGCAAGAAGCCCGCCTGCCACGTGCAGGTGGTCGAAGTCTGATCTTTACCCTCCCCCCGTTGCGGGGGGAGGGCGCCTGCGAAAACGTCGCTCCGCGCATTCGACCCGCATTCGCAGCGGCGATCCGGCTCTCGAGTCTCGGCTCGGACCGGCGCGTATCCGCTCCAACCCCGTCATCCCGGGGCCGCGAAGCGGAGCCCGGGATCCAGAACCGCCGGCGGCGTCGTCACCGGCACGCCGCGGCGGCTCTGGGTTCCGGGCTCGCCGACGGAGCCCGTGAACGACGGGTTCGGGTTGCCAGGGGGCTCCGGATCGTTAGGTCGGTGGAGACCTCGAATGGGGCGCAGCGTCCTCGCGCGGAAGACAGTTAGGGAGAAACCAATGATCGGCCGGCTCAACCACGTCGCCATCGCGGTGCGCGATCTCGACGCCGCCTGCAAGGTCTACCGCGAGACGCTGGGCGCGACGCTGACCGCGCCGCTGCCGCAGCCCGAGCACGGCGTCACCGTCGTGTTCGTCGAATTGCCCAACAGCAAGATCGAGCTGATGGCGCCGCTCGGCGCGGATTCGCCGATCGCCAGCTTCGTCGAGCGCAACCCGGGCGGCGGCGTCCACCACGTCTGCTACGAGGTCGACGACATCATCGCCGCCCGCGACCGGCTCAAGGCCGAGGGCGCCCGCGTGCTCGGCACCGGCGAGCCCCGCATCGGCGCGCACGGCAAGCCGGTGCTGTTCCTGCACCCGAAGGACTTCCTCGGGACGCTGACCGAGCTGGAGCAGGTCTGATCCGGGTGAACGCGCTCCTGAAGGCCGTGGCGCGCACGACGCCGCGGACGCTCGGTGTCGTGCTGGTTCTGGTGGCCGCCTTCGTCGCGGTGGCGGTTCTGCAGTTCCGTCTCACGGTGTTCGGCGCGAGCGCGTTGTACTTCGTGGTGTGGTGGACGCTGCTCTTCGCGATCCTGCCGATCCGCAACCAGGCCGAGACCGACCCGGCCCGCGTGGTGCCGGGCCAGGATCCCGGCGCGCCGGCCGCGCCGCGGCTCCGCGAGAAGGCGATCTGGACGACGCTCGCCGCCGGCGCGGCCTTCCTGGTCGCGCTCGCCGCGTTCCCCCTGACGGGCCTCTAGGCGCCTTCCGCTCCCGGATGTCGCGTTGACAGCCCGTCGACGCCTGGCGAAAGCTTCGCCGTGGCGTGGCGCTCGACCGCCCGTCATCGCAGGACGACGGAGGATCGCATGCTGGCGCCGGGCGCAACGCCGGAGGGCGAGGCCGTCGCCGGTGCAGCGGCACGGCGGCTCCTGCCGATCGTCCTGGCGCTGTTCTTCACCTGGGGGCTCGCCACCGTCCTCGTCGACATCGTCACCCCGAAGCTCAAGAGCCTGTTCGCGCTGAGCTACGCCGAGGCGACGCTGACGCAGTTCGCGTTCTTCATCGCCTACGCGGTGGTCTCCCTGCCGGCCGGTCTCCTCGTCTCCCGCATCGGCTACATGCGCGGGCTGGTGCTCGGGCTCCTGGTGATGACGGCCGGCTGCGTGCTGTTCGCGCCCGCCGCGCGGGCCGGCGTGTTCCCGCTGTTCCTCCTCGCCCTGTTCGTGATGGCGTCCGGCATCGCGGTGCTGCAGGTCGCGGCGAACCCGCTGGTCGCGCGGCTCGGTGCGACCGAGCGGGCGTCGAGCCGGCTGACGCTGGCGCAGACCTTCAACGCGCTCGGCACCACCGTCGGCCCGGCGGTCGGCGCCTGGGCGATCCTCGGCCGCGACGCTCCGGCGCCGGCCGATGCGGCGACCGCCTCGCCCGCCATGCTCGCCGCCGCGCGGCAGGCCGAGGCGGCGGTGCTGCAGGGGCCGTTCCTCGCCATCGCGGCCGGCCTCTTCGCGCTGGCGATCCTGCTCTGGTCGCTTCGCGGCAGCGTCCGGGAGACGCCGACGGCGGCGGTCGCGGGCTTCGGCCTCGATCTGCTCGCCCGGCCGCGCCTCGCCCTCGGCGCCCTGGCCTTGTTCCTCTACGTCGGGGCGGAAGTCTCGATCGGCACGCTGATGGTCAGCTACCTCGAGGAGCCGCGCGTCCTCGGGGCGGATCCGGCCACCGCCGGCCATCTGCTCAGCGTCTACTGGGGCGGCGCGCTGGCCGGGCGCATCGTCGGCAGCCTCGCGCTGCGCCATGTCCGGGCCGGCGCGGCGCTCGCGGCCTGCGCCGTCGCGGCCGGCCTCCTCGTCACGGTGTCGGCCCTGTCCCACGGGTCGGTCGCCGCCTGGACGCTGCTCACGGTCGGCCTCGCCAACGCGATCCTGTTCCCGACGATCTTCGCGATGGCGATCGAGGGCCTGGGCGATCGCACGGCGCAGGGGTCGGGGATCGTCTGCGTGGCGATCGTCGGCGGAGCGATCGTGCCGGTGATCACCGGAACCCTCGCCGACCATGCCGGGCTCGGGACCGCCCTCGGGGTGCCGGTGCTGTGCTACCTCTGCGTGGCGGGCTACGGGCTGGCCAACCTGCGCACCGCTCGAGACGTGCCGGCCACCGGGCCGCTGCCGGCCTGAGCGTTCACGTGCGTACGAAACAAAAAAGCAAGGCCCGAGGCCTTGCTTTTCAAGCAGTCAATCTGGTTCGACCTTTAGTTGTCCTACGCATTGACTGCGTGGCGGTCGATTTTCCTCCCGAGACCCGGACCTTTGCGTTCCCTCTGAGGGGCTACGCAACCATCGCGGGCTGCTTATAGGAACAACATTTCGTCCTGTCACCGGGTCGAAGGGACAAATCTGCGTTTTTTCGCCGAGAAATTGCAGGGAACCGTCTCCGGGGCCGTCGGCGGGTGGCGAAGCGACGAAACCGGGCTCCGGCCGGCCCCGAAGACCCAAGCCGCTTGTGTTTTCCGGTTGCAATGTGTTGTGTGCCCCCGGCAACGGGATCGGCGTCCGCGCGCGCCGCCAGACCCGAACCGACCGCCGGATCCGTCAAAGAAGCCTCATGCGTCTGTCCCGCTACTTCCTGCCGACCTTGCGCGAGACGCCCAAGGAAGCCGAGATCGTCTCGCACCGGTTGATGCTGCGCGCCGGCCTCGTGCGCCAGGAATCGGCCGGCATCTACGCGTGGCTGCCGCTCGGCCTGCGGGTGCTGAACAAGGTCTGCGACGTGATCCGCACCGAGCAGGACCGGGCCGGGGCGGTCGAGCTGCTGCTGCCGACGATCCAGTCCGCAGAGCCGTGGCGGGAATCGGGCCGCTACGACGCCTACGGCAAGGAGATGCTGCGCATCAAGGACCGGCACGACCGCGAGATGCTGTACGGCCCCACCGCCGAGGAGGTCGTGACCGGGATCTTCCGGGCGAGCGTGCGCTCCTACAAGGACCTGCCGAAGAACCTCTACCAGATCTCCTGGAAGTTCCGCGACGAGGTGCGCCCGCGCTTCGGCACGATGCGCTCGCGTGAGTTCCTGATGAAGGACGCCTACTCCTTCGACTTCGACCAGGCCGGCGCCCGCCACGCCTACAACCGGATGTTCGTGGCCTACCTGCGCACCTTCGCGGGCCTCGGCCTCAAGGCGATCCCGATGCGGGCCGATACCGGGCCGATCGGCGGCGACCTCAGCCACGAGTTCATCATCCTCGCCCAGACCGGCGAGAGCGAGGTGTTCTGCGACCGCGCCTATCTCGACTTCGAGATCCCGCCCGCGACCGTGGATTTCGAGGACGTCGCCGGCCTGCAGGGCCTCGTCGACGCCTGGACCTCGCACTACGCCGCCACCGACGAGATGCACGAGGCCGACGCCTTCGCCGAGGTGCCGGAGGAGAACCGCATGTCGGCCCGCGGCATCGAGGTCGGGCACATCTTCTACTTCGGCACGAAGTATTCCGAGCCGATGGGCGCCAAGGTTGCCGGCCCGGACGGGATCGAGCGCCTGGTCCACATGGGCTCCTACGGCATCGGCCCGAGCCGCCTGGTCGCCGCGATCATCGAGGCGTCGCACGACGAGGCCGGCATCATCTGGCCGGATGCGGTCGCGCCGTTCGACGTCGCGCTGATCAACCTGAAGACCGGCGACGCCGCGACCGACGCCGCCTGCGCCGAGATCCAGGGGACGCTCGAGGCCGCCGGCCTCAGCGTGCTCTACGACGATCGCGACGAGCGGCCGGGCGCGAAGTTCGCCACCGCGGACCTGATCGGCCTGCCCTGGCAGGTGGTGGTCGGTCCCAAGAGCCTGGCCGAGGGCAAGGTCGAGCTGAAGCGCCGCGCCGGCGGCGAGCGCGAGACCCTGGCGCCGGTGGACCTGATCACCCGAATCCGGCGTGCCTGAGGCTCCGATGGCGGTCGAAGCCGGCACCGAGGCGAGCACGCGGAAGCCGGCATGGCTGCGCGGGGCGACCGCGCCGTTCGCGGCCTTCGAGTGGATCATTGCCGGACGCTACCTGCGCGCGCGCCGCCGCGGCGGCGGCGTCTCGGTGGTGGCGTTCTTCTCGGTGCTCGGCATCGCACTCGGCGTCGCGACGCTGATCATCGTGCTCTCGGTGATGAACGGCTTCCGGACCGAGCTGCTGTCGAAGATCGTCGGCATCAACGGCCACATTTTCGTCACCCCGATCGACCGGACCTTCACCGATTTCGCCGACCTGTCCGAGCGCCTGTCGAAGGTGGCGGGCGTGCGGGCCGCGATCCCGCTGGTCGAGGGCCAGGCCTTCGCCTCGTCGCCCTACGGCGGCAGCGGCGTGCTGGTCCGCGGCGTGCGCGGCGACGACCTCGGGGCGATCGGCGGCATCGCCAAGTCGCTTCGCGGCGGCACGCTGGAGGGCTTCGACGACGGCTCGGGGGTGCTGATCGGCCGCCGGCTCGCCGACAGCCTGGCGATCCAGGCCGGCGACACCATCACGCTCTCGACGCCGAAGGGCGCGACCACGGCCTTCGGCACCGCGCCGCGGACCAAGAGCTACACGGTCAAGGCGATCTTCGAGATCGGCATGACCGAGTTCGACTCGACCTTCGTGTTCATGCCGCTCGCGGAATCGCAGGCGTTCTTCAACCGCGAGGGCGACGTCAGCCTGATCGAGATCTACATCGACAACCCCGACGCGGTCGCCGCCATGCGCGAGCCGCTGGAGCTGGCGGCCGAGCGGCCGGTGCTGCTCACCGATTGGCGCCAGCGCAACCGAACCTTCTTCGGGGCGCTAGAGGTCGAGCGCAACGTGATGTTCCTGATCCTGAGCCTCATCGTCGTCGTGGCGACCTTGAACATCGTCTCCGGCCTGATCCTGCTGGTGCGCGACAAGTCGAGCGACATCGCCATCCTGCGCACCATGGGCGCGACCCCCGGCACGGTGATGCGCGTTTTCCTGATCAACGGCGCGCTGATCGGCCTCGTCGGCACCCTGTCGGGCCTCGGGCTCGGCATCCTGATCACGCTGAACATCAAGCCGATCCAGCGCGTGCTGTTTCCCGGCGCCTGGGACCCGACGGTGCGGTTCCTCGCCGAGATCCCGGCCGAGATGAACCCCACCGAGATCACCGTCGTGGTGCTGACCTCGTTCCTGCTCGCGCTCGCCGCGACGGTCTATCCCTCCTGGCGCGCGGCCCGGCTCGATCCGGTGCAGGCGCTGCGCTACGGCTGAGCGGCAGTTCCATGAGCGGCACCTCCGAGAGCGCCGGCATCCCGCCGGTGCCGGCCCTGTTCTTTTCCCGCGTCGAGCGGCGCTATGCGCAGGGCGACCGGTCGCTCGACATCCTGCGCGGGGCCGACCTCGCGATCTGGCCGGGCGAGCTGGTCGCGCTGGTCGCGCCGTCGGGCGCCGGCAAGTCGACCCTGCTGCACCTCGCCGGTTTGCTGGAGCGGCCGGACGGCGGCGAGGTCTACGTCGGCGGCCAGCCGACCGCGGCGATGAAGGATGCCGAGCGCACGCGCTTCCGCCGTGAGGAGATGGGCTTCGTCTACCAGTTCCATCACCTGCTGCCGGAGTTCTCGGCGCTGGAGAACGTGGTGATGCCCCAGCTCATCCGCGGGCTCGGGCGCAGCGAGGCGAAGGCGCGCGCCACCGAGCTCCTGAGCTTCCTCGGCCTCAAGGACCGCCTCGTCCACCGGCCGGCGGAGCTGTCCGGCGGCGAGCAGCAGCGCGTCGCGATCGCGCGCGCCGTCGCCAACGGCCCGCGCCTGCTGCTCGCCGACGAGCCCACCGGCAACCTCGACCCCTCGACCGCGGGGCACGTCTTCTCGATCCTGCTCTCGCTGGTGCGCGCTTCCGGCCTCGCCGCCCTCATCGCCACCCACAACATGGAGCTCGCCGCCCGCATGGACCGCCGGGTCACCATCCGCGACGGGCTGATCCAGCAGCTGGACTGAGGGCGCACGGCGCGGTTCGGGATCCGCGCTCCATCCGTGCCGAATCGGAGCATTCGTCGCGAGATCCGCGCAGGCGTTGCAACCGAAACGAAGGGTCGCGGATTACCCGTTCGGACACGCACGAAGCGTCTCCGCTCCGGTGCCGGCGCGCCGGCCAAGCTGCCCAGGCGAGACCCAGATCCATGTCGACGACGTCCGTTGCTCCCGTCCTCGCGCTCGTCGCGCTCCTCGGCTTCGCCGCCCCCACGACGGCGTCGGCGGCCCCCGCCACCGCGACCGTGACCAAGGTCGCCGAGGTGACGCCCCCCGTCCGTCCGGTCTCGGCCACCGAGGGCGAGGACGACGGCGGCACCTGCAGCCGGATCCGCCGTCGTCTCTGGGTCGAGGGCGAAGGCTGGATCGTTCGCCGTATCACCACTTGCCGTTGAGCGGGATCGACTTCGGCGCCGCGCGCAATTCTGTGGGCAACAGCGCTCGCCGCGCGGTTTAAGCAGTCTTCGCCCGTGGCTTGGGCGGGCCGACCGGAACGAGATCGGCGAGACCGGGATTTTCCCCGCATGTCAGCGTCCCGACCGGAGTTGCGATCCATGACCCGTCACCATCCGTCCCGCTCGCGGATCGCCGCCCGGTTCGCGCTCGCCGCCGCCCTGTCGCTCGGCGTCGGGGCCGCACACGCCGAGACCGTGCGCGTCGCACCCTACGGCTACGGCTCGGCCTATGGCGGTCCGGTCGGGTACGGCTTCGCCGACGAGGCGGTGCGCGGTGCGTATATCGGTGCGCCCTTCAGCAGCGTGCCCTCGCCGAACCGCATCGTCCCGGCCCCCTGGAGCTACGGCACCTACGGCATCCCGACGATCTCGGGCCTGCGCGAGGCACCGGTGGCGGCGCCGAGCCTAACCGTGATCAACCCCGGCCTTCGCCCGGCCTCCCGCCGCGGGCAGGGGCCGCGCATCCTGTCGCGCGGACGCGATGGCGCCTGGACCTCGGGCGGGCAGGTCCGGGCCGGGAACGGCGTCTCGGTCGTCACGGTCTCCGTGCCGCGGCGCTGAGCGTCAGCGGCGTTCGGGCTCGGTGAGCGCCGCGTACCACGCGGCATAGGGCGTGTTGCGCGGATGGCGCCCGCCCTGGTCCTCGGCTCCATCCGTCCACCAGACCGGCCCGCGCTCGCCGAGGGCTTCCTTGGCGGCCTGCACGGCGCCGCGCGCCGACCGCAGCAGCGCCGGAGCCTGGGGATCGCCCTTCCGTTCGGCGCGCTTGGCCGCCCCGACGGCGCGGCGCGCATCCATCAGCGCGGCGACGTGGCGTTGCCGGGCCTCTTCCGACAGGCGCGGGTCGGTGCAGCGCCAGAGCCGCTCCCCGACGACGAAGTAGCGCCCGTCCGGCGTGCGCGGGTACGGCGTCGCCTCCGCCCCCTCCGACCTTCCTGTCGCGGTCACGCTCGCCTCCCGCACCCGCAATCGGGGTTCCCGCTCGTCCTTGGCGCCGCGTCGGCGCCGACCGGCGTTCGTACGATTCCGTCGCCGATCATCCACGTGTGCGCGAGCCGAGACTGCATCTTAAGGTTTTTAAGGCCTGGTTGCATCAGAACCCGTTTCCATCGGTATCGCGCGCCATGCACATCGTCATCGTCGATTCGAGCCGCGTCGTCCTCAAGATCATCACCGGGCTGCTGGAACCGCGCGGGCACGTCGTGAGCGCCTTCACGGACTCGGCCGCCGCCCGCGATTTCCTGGAGGAGACCCCGAGCGTCCGGGTGCTGATCACCAGCCTCGAGGTCCGGCCGGTGACGGGACTGGAGCTGTGCTGGTCGGCCCGGCTCCTCGCCGAGGCGCGCCGCCCCCTCTACGTCGTCACGATGTCGTCGGCGCGCAACGCGCGGAACCTCGCCGAGGCCTTGGATAGCGGCGCCGACGACTTCATCGAGAAGCCGCCGAGCGCCGAGGAGCTGCATGCGCGCCTTCGCGCGGCCGAGCGCCTGACCACGATGCAGAACGAGCTAATCCGGCTCGCCGAGACCGACCCGCTCACCGGCCTGCTCAACCGCCGCGCCTTCTTCGCCCGGGTCGGCGCGGCGACCGAGCGCGCCGGCAACCACGGGGCGCTCTCGGCCGTGCTCGCCGACATCGACCATTTCAAGCGCATCAACGACGAGCACGGCCACGATGTCGGCGATGCCGCGATCAAGGCCGTGGCCGAGCTTCTGGGCGCCCAGGGGATCGTCGGGCGCCTCGGCGGCGAGGAGTTCGCGGTGGTGCTGCCCGGACTTTCCCTCGCGGAGGCCGAGGCCGTTGCCGGGCGCCTCCGCCTGCAGGTGAGGGACCTCCGCATCCGCGGATCGCGCGGCCCCGTGCGCATGACGTGCAGCTTCGGCGTCAGCACCTGGTACGAGGGCGACAGCGTCACCGCGCTGACCAAGCGCGCCGACATCGCCCTCTACGAGGCCAAGACCTCCGGGCGCGACCGCGTCGTCTCGGCCGAGAACGACCTCGTCCTCGCCCGCACCGGCTGAAGCCCGGTCCGCTTCGCCGGCACGGGGACCCGCCGCCCTGCGTCGCTCGGTCGTCGCGGAGACGGAGAGACGTTAAGGTTGATCGCGCTGTGCCTGCGCGAGACACGCGTTAAGTATAAGCCTGGCGCCGTATCTGATTTCGACACAAGTCGACTGCGAAAGACCGCAGGATTCGTCTGGAACGAGTCTTGAAACACTTCTTCCGACCCCGGCCGAATTGTGCCATGCCGGGAAAGAAGGGTGCGCGGTATGAGTACGGCCGTAGACGTCCTGGTGTTCGACGAGCCCCAGGAGCTGAATCCCGCCTTCCGCGCGACGCTGGAGCACATGCCGGCGCTCCATACGATCGGCGAGGCCGACCTCGACCAGGTCGACCCGGCCAACACCGTCGCGCTGATCTTCCTGGACGAGACCCGGCTGCAGGTCGGGCTCAGCCACCTCGTGGACCTCAAGGCGCGCTTGCCGGCGCTGCGGACGCTGGTGGCGTTCCAGGCGCTGAACGCGGCCGACGTCGACGCGCTGCGGGAGGCCGGGGCGGACGCCTTCGTGGCCCGCTCCGCCACGCCGCGGGACCTCTGCAACGCCGTGCTGGCCCTGGCCGAGGGCGCCCCGCGGCTAATCGCCCGGAGCGAGGTCGAGGCGGGCACGGCCCCGTCCGCGGAGCCGGCCGACAGCCTCGGGCTGACGCCGCGCGAGGCCGAGGTCCTGCGCTTCCTCAGCGCCGGCTTCAGCAACAAGGAGGTCGCGCGCCGCCTGATGCTGTCGGTCCGCACGGTGGAGACCCACCGCCTGAACCTGCGCCGCAAGACCCAGACCGGACGGTTAAAGGATCTGGTCTCGCTCGCCCGTCAGCTCGGCCTCGCGCCGGTGCTCGACACCGAGCAGGGCCGTCGCGGGGCCGAATCGGCGCGGGCCAGCACGGGCGAGGGTCCGGCGCGCCATTGAGCGCGCCGCGACCCGGGCGGGCGCGCGTTCAGGCGCGCGCGGCCTCAGCGCCCTTGGCGGCCTTCGCCGCGGGCTTGCGCGGCGTGTTCGCCTTCGCCGCCTTGCCGGCCCGAGCCGTCCGGCGCGCGGCCTTCGCCGTGCCGGTCGAGGGCGCGTCTCCGGCGAGCCGGGTCTGCAGCAGGCTCAGCACCGCCGCCTCCTCCGGGCGCAGGCGGCCGAGATCCTCGACCAGCTCGCTCTCGACCGCGTCCTTCACCTGGAGCAGCAGGGCGCCTTCGAGGTAGCAGTCGATGATCTGCGGGTGGATGTAGCACTTGCGGCAGATGGTCGGCGTGTTGCCGAGCCGGGCCGATACGTTCTCGATCGCCGCGCGGACGTTCTTCTTGGCGCCGGCCTCGCCGTCGAAGGTCTCGAACTCGCGAAGCGCCAGCGCCGCCAGCACCGTGCCAGCCCAGGTGCGGAAGTCCTTCGCCGTGATGTCCTGCCCCGAGATCTCGCGCAGGTACGCGTTGACGTCCGACGAGGTCACGTCGCGCTGCTCGCCGGCCTCGTCGATGTACTGGAACAGCTCCTGGCCCGGCAGGTCCTGGCAGGCCTTGACGATCCTGGCCACGCGCCGGTCCTTCACCGACAGGTTCCAGGTCTTGCCGCTCTTGCCCTTGAAGCGGAAGGTCATCGCCGCGCCCTCGACCGTCACGTGCGGGTCGCGCAGCGTCGTCAGGCCGTAGCTCTTGTTGGCCTTGGCGTAGTCGTCGTTGCCGACGCGGATCAGCGTCGTCTCGAGGAGATGCACCACGGTGGCGAGCACCTTCTCGCGCGACAGGCCCCTGCGCCGCATGTCCGCGTCGATCCGCGTGCGGATGCCCGGCAGCGCGTCGGCGAAGGCCATGATGTGGCTGAACTTCGTCGAGTCCCGCGCCGCGCGGAAATCGGGATGGTAGCGGTACTGCTTGCGCCCCTTGGCATCGCGCCCGGTGGCCTGGATGTGGCCGTTCTTGCGCGGGCAGATCCACACGTCGGTGTAGGCCGGCGGGATCGCTAGGGACTTGATCCGCTGGACCTGCGCCTTATCGCGGACGGGCGCGCCCTTGGCGTCGACGAAGCGGAAGCCCTTGGCGGTCTTCTTCCGGGTCAGGCCCGGCATCGTGTCGTCGACGTAGGCGAGCCCGGCCTCGGCGGCCGCGTCGCGCGGGTCGACGACGGTGCCGGCGGTCTCGTCCGAGGACACGAGATCCGATGCCATGAGCGCTGCTCCTCGCTTGCGAAAGCCTGCCCTCAACCGGTCGCCGCGCGGCCGTGTTCCGGCGCCTGCGTATCCGCCGTACATGGATGCGCGCCCGTGTTAGAGGCTCGTGCGATGGACGCCGCCCCTTCCGCCCCCGCCGCGCCGATGCGGCGCCTCGCCTTCGTCGTCACCGAGGACTGGTTCTTCGCCTCGCATTTCCTGCCGATGGCGCGGGCGGCGGTGGCGATGGGCCTGTCGGTCGCCGTGGTGACGCGGGTGCGCGACCACCGCGCGGTGGTCGAGGCGACGGGCGCCCGGGTGATCGCTTTGGAGGCGGAGCGCTCCAGCCTCAACCCGATGGCCGCCGGCTACGCCGCGGGGCAGCTCGCCGCGATCCTGAAGGCCTGGAAGCCCGACATCGTCCACTGCATCGCGCTGCGCGGGATCCTGGTCGGCGGCACGGCGGCGGCGATGGCCGGCATCCCGGCGCGCGTCTACGCACTCACCGGCCTCGGGCTGATCGGCGCGCGCGCCGACGCGGCCGGACGCCTCTCGCGGACCGCCCTGCGCCACCTGATCCGCGGGCCGCTGGCCTCGAAGCGCACCCGCTTCCTGTTCGAGAACCCGGACGACGCCGCCGCCCTCGGCCTCGACCCGGCCGACACCGCGGTGACGATCGTCGGCGGCGCCGGCGTCGACCCGGACGCGTTCGTGCCGCGGCCGCTGCCGCCGCATCCGCCGCTCCGGGTCGCGATCGTGGCGCGGATGCTGTGGTCGAAGGGGATCGACGTCGCCGTCGAGGCGGTGCGGCTCGCCCGCGCGCAGGGCGCTGCGGTCGAGCTTGCGCTGCACGGCGCGCCCGATCCCTCGAACCGCCGGGCGATCCCCGAGGCGACGCTGCGCGACTGGTCCCGCGACGGGGTCGCCTGGCTCGGGCCGACGCGGGACGCGGCCGCGGCCTTCGCCGGCGCCCATGTCGGCTGCCTGCCCTCCCGCGGCGGCGAGGGCCTGCCGCGCACCCTGCTGGAGGCCGCCGCCTGCGGCCGGGCGCTGCTCACCACCGACGTGCCGGGCTGCCGCGCCCTGGTGCGCGACGGCATCGAGGGCCTCGTCGTCCCCCCCGGCGACGCGCCGGCGCTGGCCGCCGCCCTGGTCCGGCTCGCGGGCGATCCGGATCGCGTGGCCGCCCTCGGCGCGGCGGCCCGCAGGCGCATCGTCGAGGACGGGTTCTCGGAGCACGCGGTGGCGCAGGCCGTGTGCGGCCTCTATCGCGAGCTGCTCGGGCCATGATCACGCCGGAGAACGCCGCCGCCTTCATCCGCGCGAACACCCGCCTGCTGCCGGTGGCGCATGCGCCGGAGATCGTGCTCCACGTCGCCGACGAGGCGACGGAGCTGTGGCAGAAGACCGAGGACGAGCTCGCCGAGATCGGCCTGCCGCCGCCGTTCTGGGCCTTCGCCTGGGCCGGCGGGCAAGCCCTCGCCCGCTACCTCCTCGACAACCCGGAAATCGCCGCCGGCCGGCGCGTGCTCGACTTCGCCTCCGGCTCCGGCCTCGTGGCGATCGCGGCGGCGCGGTCGGGCGCCGCCTCGGTGCTCGCCAGCGACCTCGATGCCTTCGCGATCGCGGCGATCCCGCTGAACGCCGCCGCCAACGGCGTCTCCGGGCGCATCGCCACCTCCTCCGCCGACCTGATCGGCACGGTGCCCGACGTCGATCTCGTGCTCGCCGCCGACATCTTCTACGAGCGCGACCTCGCCGGCGCGGTCGGCGACTGGCTCGGCCGCCTGCACGCGGCCGGCACCACGGTGCTCATCGGCGATCCCGGCCGCAGCTACCTGCCGCGCGCCCGCCTCGAGGCGATCGCCAGCTACGCCGTGCCGGTGACGCGGGCGCTGGAGGATGCCGAGATCAAGCAGAGCCACGTCTGGCGCTTCGTCGCGTGATCGCGCCGCCGAAGGCCGCCGGTGATGGCCGGCGATGCGGATCTCTATCGAAGATAGTATTCGCCTGACCATCCAGTGGTTGTATACGCCGCAACGTCATCGATCGTTTTTCGCTGCCGCAGCATTCGTTCGCGGCGGTATGTATTGCGCGGCTTGGGATCGAACGAATTGTAGGTTGATTAATGTCCGTCGGGCAAAGTTCGCTCCAGGCCACCTGAGGTTTCGGTGGGACATGGACCGGACGATGAACGATCCCAACGCTACGATCACGCTGCCCGCCGGCAGCGCGATCTTCGAGGAAGGCGAGCCCGGAACCGTGGCCTACCTGATCGTCGCCGGACGGGCCGCGATCTTCCTGCGCCGCGACGGCATCGAGCAACCGCTCGCCGAGCGCGGCCCCGGCGAGATCTTCGGCGAGATGGCGATCCTCGATTCGGGCCCGCGCCCCACCTCGGCGCGGGCGATCGAGGACTGCGTCCTCGTCCCGATCTCCGAGGCGCAGATCGAGAATCGCCTCCTGCAGGCGGACCCGATCCTGCGCCTGTGCCTCGGCGTGGTCATGGCCCGCTATCGCGACGCGATCGCGCTGCTGAAGCCGCATGCCCCGGCCGTGACGGCGCGCCCCGTCGCCGTCGAGCCCTCGCCGGCGCTCAAGGCGGATTTCCAGGCCGCGATCTCCGTGGTGATGATGGAGCGCGCCCTGCGCCGGGCGCTCGACCGCAACGAGTTCGAGCTGTTCCTCCAGCCGATCGTGCGGCTCGGCACCGAAACGCTGGCCGGCTTCGAGGCGCTGATCCGCTGGCGCCACCCCGAGCAGGGCCTGGTGCCGCCGATGACGTTCATCCCCGTGGCCGAATCGAGCGGGCTGATCGTCGAGATCACCGAATGGGTCGTCTCCGAGGTCGGCCGGATCATGCCGGAGATCATGATGGCGGCCCTGCAGAACCCGGGCGCCGCCGACGGGCCGCTGTTCCTCTCGATCAACGTCACCGGTTACGACCTCGCCCGCGCGAGCTTCCCGGCGATGGTCGCCGAGATGCTGCGCTCCACCGGCATCGCCCCCGCGACGCTGAAGCTGGAGATTACCGAGAGCACGGTGATGCGCGATCCCGCGGGCGCCACCGAGGCCCTCAGCGTGTGCCGCGAGGCGGGCATGGGCATCGCCATCGACGATTTCGGCACCGGCTACTCGTCGCTGAGCTACCTGTCGAAGCTGCCGATCACGACCCTGAAGGTGGACCGCGCCTTCGTCCGGGCGATGCTGACCACCCCGTGCAACCGCAAGATCATCCAGACGATCCTCGTGCTCGCCGACGAGCTCGGCATCCCCGTGGTGGCCGAGGGCATCGAGGCGCCGGCCGAGGCGGCCGCGCTCGCCGAGATGGGCTGCGCCTACGGCCAGGGATACCTTTATGGCTGCCCGGTGCCGCTGGCCGACACCCTCGCCCTGATCCGGAGCTGGAAGGCCGCCGGCGGCGACGCGCCGCAGATCGCCGCGGCGTGACCGGCCGCGGATGGGCCGAGCTGTCCCGCACGCCCGGCCGATCTCATCGCGACGACCGGCTTCGACCGCGCCGCGCCGGCCGCGACCGGTGCCGCCCCGTGCGGGGATGCGCGTTTTCGCGAAGTTCGGTTAAGGATCCTCCGATAGACCGGTACGGTTGCAAGGCCGCGCCGCGCATCGGCGCTCGGAGGTTGACGGTTTTGGGCGAGGACGATCCCGATCACGACCGGCAGGGTGCCGTCTCGGGCGCAGCCCCCTCGCCGGGCACGCCCCTCGCGGACGCGCAGCCGCCGGCCTGGGAGATCGTCCTGCCGGAGGAGGGCGCGACCGAGGATCTCGGGTTGTTCCTGGCCGAGTTCCTGATGCCGGGCGACCTCGTCGCGCTTTCGGGCGGCCTCGGCGGCGGCAAGACCACGCTGGCGCGCGCGCTGATCCGCGAGCTTGCCGGCGATCCGAGCCTCGAGGTCCCGAGCCCGACCTTCACGCTGATCCAGCCCTACGAGGGTCGCCTCGGCGCGATCGTCCATGCCGACCTCTACCGGCTGCGCAGCGCCGACGAGCTGGTCGAGCTCGGTTTCGACGAGATGACCGAGGCCGCGATCACGCTGGTCGAGTGGCCCGAGCGGCTTCCGCCGCGCGAGGGGCCGGTCCTGTCGATCGACCTGTCGCTGCGGCCCGAGTTCGGCGAGGGCTCGCGCTTCGCCCGCATCTCCGGCACCGAGGGCATGCGCGCCCGCCTCGACCGGGCGCGCGCGGTCCGCGCCCTTCTCGCCCGCAGCGGCTGGGACGAGGCGACCCGCACCCTGATGCAGGGCGACGCGTCGTCGCGCGCCTACGAGCGCCTGACGCATCCCGACGGCCGCTCGGCGGTGCTGATGATCTCGCCGCCGCGCGCCGACGGGCCGCCGGTGCGCGACGGAAAGCCCTACAGCGCGATCGTCAAGCTCGCCGAGAGCGTCCACGCCTTCGTCGCGATCGACCGGGGCCTGCGGGCGCTCGGCTTCTCGGCGCCGCGCATCTACGGCGAGGACCTCGACACCGGGCTGCTGATCCTCGAGGACCTCGGCACCGAGCCGGTGGTCGACGCCGCCGGCCCGCGGCCCGAGCGCTACGCCGAGGCGACGCGCCTGCTCGCCAAGCTCCACGCGGTCGAGCTGCCGGGCGTGCTGCCGGTGGCGGACGGCATCGACCACGTGATCCCGGCCTACGATGCCGAGGCGCTGTTGTTCGAGACCGAGCTGCTGCCGGACTGGTATGCCCCGGCGCTGCGCGGCGTCACGCTCCCGCCCGAGGCGCGGGACGCGTTCGGCGCGCTCTGGGCCGAGGTGCTGAAGGGCGCCGTGCCCGCCCGCCCGACCTGGACGCTGCGCGACTACCATTCCCCCAACCTGATCTGGCTCCCCGAGCGCGACGGGCTGGAGCGCATCGGCGTGATCGACTTCCAGGACGCGGTGCTCGGCCACCCGGCCTACGACGTCGCCTCGCTGCTGCAGGACGCCCGCGTCGACGCCAACGCCGAGTTCGAGCTCAGATTGCTCGGGCTCTACGCCCGCGAGCGCCGCGCCCGCGATCCGGCCTTCGACGTGCAGGGCTTCGCCACCGCCTACGCCATCCTGGCGGCGCAGCGCGCCACCAAGATCCTCGGCATCTTCGCCCGGCTGAACCTGCGCGACGGAAAGCCGGCCTACCTCGCCCACATCCCGCGGATCGAGGGCTACCTCGCCCGCAACCTCGCCCACCCGGCGCTGGCGTCCCTGCGGGACTGGCACCTGCGGCACCTTCCGGGGTTGCTCGGACGCGCCGAGCCGCCGGCCGAGCCCGCCTGAACCGCCGTCCGACCTCTCCTTCGCGAGCCCCGCGCATGAGCGACACCCCCGCCTCGCCGCCGACCGCGCAAGCCGCGATCACCCGCGCCTTCGTCCTCGCCGCGGGCCTGGGCAAGCGCATGCGCCCGGTCACCGCCACGGTGCCGAAGCCCCTGGTGGAGGTCGCGGGCAAGGCGCTGATCGACCACGCCCTCGACCGGGCGGCGGAGGGCGGGATCGAGACCGCGGTGGTCAACGTCCACTACCTGCCGGACCTGATCGAGGGGCACCTGGCCAAGCGCGTCGGCCTTCCGAAGATCGTCGTGTCCGACGAGCGCGAGACTCTGCTCGAGACCGGCGGCGGCGTGAAGAAGGCGCTCGCCCTGGTCGGCGCGGACCCCTTCGTGGTGTTCAACTCGGATTCGTTCTGGCTGGAGGGCCCGACCCCGAACCTCGCCCGGCTCATCGAGGCCTGGGACGCGGCGCGGATGGACATCCTGCTCCTGGTGGCGCCGACCACCACGAGCCTCGGCTACGAGGGCTCGGGCGACTTCGTCATGGACGCCGACGGCCGGCTGGAGCGGCGCGGCGAGCGCCGGGTGGCCCCCTTCATCTATGCGGGCGTCGCCATCGTGAAGCCGGAGCTGTTCGCCGACACGCCGGACGGCGCGTTCTCGCTCAACCTGCTGTTCGACCGGGCGATCGCGGCGGGCCGCCTGTCCGGGCTGCGGCTCGACGGCCAATGGCTCCACGTCGGCACGCCCGACGCGATCCGCGCCGCCGAGGAGCGCGTGCGGGTGAGCGCGCAGGAGGGGTGAGCCGCGATTCCGTTTGAGGAACGGATGCGGAACCTCTAGATTGCTCGCATCGAGGATGGCCCTGGTCGCTGCGGAGGTCCCGGTGGACGTGAAGGAAGCGGTTTCCAGGGCGAAGGACTACGTCGCCGCGGTCTTCGATGCCGAGCAGCCGACGAACATCGGTCTCGAGGAGATCCGGTTCGACGACGCGCTGAACCAGCGGCTCATCACCGTCGGGTTTTCGCGGCCCTGGGACGCGTCCAAGCCGCTCGTGACCGCTCTCGGGCGCGATCTCGATCCGAAACGATCCTACAAGGTGGTGCACCTCAAGGACGATGACGGCCGCGTCGTCTCCGTCACCGACCGCCGGGTCGAACCTTCAGTGCCGGACGCCTGCTCGTCGACACGAACCTGCTTCTGCTGCTCTTCGTCGGGACCGTCTCCCGATCATACATCGCCGCGCATCGGCGCGCGCGCATCCACACGATCGACGACTTCGTGCTGCTGAAACTCCGGATCGGGGATGCGGCGATCTTCCTCACCACGCCGAACGTCCTTGCCGAGACCGCGTACCTGATCCGACAATTCGACCAGGACCGCCTGGCTCCGGTTCTCGAGGCGTTCCGTTTCTTCGCGAAGGCGGCGACGGAGACGTATGTGCCGAGCGCGGATGCCGTCGGTTCCGTCGACTTCGACAGGCTGGGCCTCAATGACGTCTCGATCCCGAACGCGCGGGAGCCGGACGTCACCCTGATCACCGACGACCTCCACCTCTACCGCACCAGCGCGATGTCGGGCAGGAAGGTGCTCAACTTCACGCACGAGCGCGAACGGATCCTCGGTTGACCCAGATCGACCCGACCGACCCACACGCCCACGTCTTCACCATCACCCGCGGCGCGCCGTTCCTGCCGACGCTGGTCGATGCGCTGCTCGACGGGCGCCTCGTCGGCGATCTCGGGCGCGACCCGCTCGCGCTCGCCGCCGTCACGATCTACCTGCCGACGCCGGGCGTGGCGAAGGAGCTGGCCAAGCGCCTGGCGGCGCGGCTGGGCGAGGCGGCCCTGCTGCCGCGGATGATCCCGCTCGGCGAGGCGGACGAGGCCGAGCTGGATCTCGCCGCGATGCCGCTGGTCGCGAACGCCGCCGTCGGCCTCGACCCGGAGATGCAGAAGCTCGAGCGCCGGCTGATCCTCGCCCGGCTAGTGCAGTCCTGGGCGCAGGCGGTCGACCGCTCGCTGCTGCCGATCGACGAGGAGGTGCCGTTCCTGGTGCCGGCCTCGCCCGCCGACGCGGTGGCGCTCGCCGCCGACCTCGAAGGGCTGATGGACGCGCTGACCGTCGAGGGCCTGCCCTGGTCCGAGATCGCGGGTGCCGTCGAGGCCGAGTACTCGCGCTATTTCGGACTGACCCTCGATTTCGTCCGGATCGCCGCCGAGAACTGGCCGCGGATCCTGGCCGAGCGCGGCCTCACCGATCCGGTCTCGCGGGCGCGCGACCTCGTGCTGGCGGAGGCCGCCCGCCTCACCCGCGAGCGTCCGCGTGACCCGGTGGTGATCGCCGGCTCGACCGGCTCGGTGCCGGCCACCGCCAAGCTCATCGCCGCGGTGGCGGGCCTGCCGCACGGCGCGGTGGTGCTCCCCGGCCTCGACCTGGATCTCGACGCGGCCGGCTGGGACGCGATCGAGACCGGCGCCGGCTTCGAGCGCGAGATCGCCCACGGCCACCCGCAGGCCGTGCTGCATCGGCTGCTCGGCCCCGGCTGCCTCGGCGTCGCGCGGGACGCGGTCGTCGACCTCGGCGGCCACGATCCCGAGGTGACCGCCCGCGCCGCGCTGCTGTCGCAGGCCCTGCGCCCGGCCGAGACCACGGATGCCTGGGCGCGCCTCGACGGGACGGCGCGCGAGACCCTCGGCCGGCAGGGTTTGGCGGGGCTCGCCGTCGCCGAGGCGGCCGACGAGCGCGACGAGGCGCTGATGGCCGCCGTCGCCCTGCGCGAGGCGCTCGCCGCGCCGGGCCGGACCGCCGCGCTGATCACGCCCGACCGGGCGCTCGCCATGCGGGTCGCCGCCGAGCTCGCCCGCTGGGACATCGTCGCCGAGGACGGCGCCGGTCTCGCGCTCAGCCGCAGCGCGGCGGGCCGGATGGCGCGCCTCTCGGCGGAACTCGCCGTCGACCTCCACCGAGAGCAGGGCGACGCGATCCCGGCGCGGATCATCGCGCTCCTGGCCCATCCGCTGGTCGGCCTCGGCCTCCCACGCGGCGACGTCGTGCGCGGCGCGGCGGCCCTGGAGATCGGCGTGCTGCGCGGCCCGGCGCCGGCCGGCAGCTTCCAGGGGCTCAAGGATGCGCTCGCCGTCCAGCGCGCCGCCCCGCACAGGCACCAGCCCCGGGCCAAGCAGCGCCTCGGCGACCGCGATTGGGACCTGGCGGCGACGATCCTCGATCAGCTCGAGGCCGCGTTCGCACCGCTCGCCGCGTTCGCCGGCTCCTGCGGCGCCGAGGCGGCCGCCTGCGATCTCGTCGAGGCGGCGCGCCTCCATGCCGAGGTGTGCGAGGCGCTGCTGGCGCGGCCGGCGGAGGTGGCCGAGCCGATCGCCGATGCCTCGCTGAATTGCCTCGACACGCTGTTCGACGACGTGCGGAACCTCGTCGGCCACCGCGCCGAGGCCGACGCGGCGCTGCTGCCGGGGAGCTTCGACGACTACCCCGCCTTCCTTACTACGCTCGCCGCCGATCGCACCGTGCCCTGCGCCGGGCCGGCGCCGCATCCGCGCCTGAGCATCCTCGATCCGCTCGGATCGCGCCTGATGCACTACGACCGCGTCGTGCTCGCCGGGCTCGACGAGGGCGTCTGGCCCGGCAAGACCACCACGGATTCCTTCCTCAACCGGCCGATGCGCGAACGCATCGGCCTCAACCCGCCCGAGCGCCAGCTCGGCCAGGCGGCGCACGACTTCGTCCAGGCCCTCGGCTGCCGCGACGCGGTGATCACCCGCGCGGCCAAGCGCGAGGGCTCGCCGACCGTGCCGTCGCGCTTTCTCCAGCGCATCCGCGCCTTCGCCGGTGAGGCGGCCTGGGCGGCCACCCTCGACGCCGGCCGGCGCTTTGCCGGCTATGCGTACGTGCTCGACACGGCGCCCGCGCAGCCGCGCCTGACCCAGCCGAAGCCCAAGCCCGACCCGGCCCTGTTCCCGCGCAGCCTCAGCGTCACCGAGATCGAGACGCTGGTGCGCGACCCCTACGCCGTCTTCGCCCGCCACGTGCTCGGGCTCGATCCGCTCGAGGCGGTGGCCGAGCGGCCCGGCGCGGGGGACCGCGGCACCATGATCCACGCGATCTTCGGCCGATTCGCCGAGCGCTATCCCGATGCGCTGCCCGATGCCGCAATCGCCTGGGAACGGCTCAACCAGATCGCGGTCGAGGCCTTCGCCGGCACCGCCGACACCTACCCCGAGCTCTACGCCGAGTGGTGGCCGCGCTACGAGCGCATGGCCGCGGTCTACCTCCCCTGGGAGATCGCGCGGCGGGCGACCCTCGCGCGGGTCGAGCCCGAGATCTTCGGACGGTGGGCGATCCCGCTCGGGCCTGAGACCTTCACGCTCCGGGCGCGCGCCGACCGGATCGAGCGCGGGGCGGACGGCGCCTGCATCGTCGACTTCAAGACCGGCGCGCCGCCCTCGGCCCGCGAGATCTTTGCCGGCTTCTCACCGCAGCTCACCCTGGAGGCGGCGATGCTGATGCACGGCGCGTTCGACGGGTTTCTGGCGACGAACGCGACGCCGGACCTGCTCTACGTCCACGCCTCGGGCGGGCGGAAGCCGTTCGTGCCGCTGGCCGTGAAGCCGCCGAAGGGCGATCCGCGCACCGTCGCTGAGATCGTCGAGGAGCACGCAACCCGCCTGAGGGGGCTCGTCGCCCGCTTCATGACGGGGCAGGCGGCCTACACCTCGCGGCCCTACGCGAAATACGCCAAGTCCTACGGCGACTACGACCACCTCGCCCGCGTCGGCGAATGGTCGCTCGGGGGAGATGGCGAGGGCTGATCCGGTCGCCTCCGGTCGATCGGAGCGGATGCACGCGTCTCCCTCCCTCGCAGTGGGGGGAGGGAAAGGCGCGAGAGCGGCCTCCGAATCGATCCAGAGGCGAGCCGCAGCCTCAGACCGGCGCCAGCGCCGCGCGGGGATCGTGGCGGGCGAGCCGGCCGAGCAGGTACTCGACCTCGGCGACCGCCTTCGGGCCCAGCGTGCCGCCGGGCTTGCGCTGGGCGGCGGAGGCGATCAGCCCGCGGCGCGCCATGACGTACTTGCGCACCGCCAGCCCGATGCCGGGCTGCTGCTCGTAGCGCAGCAGCGGCAGATGGGCGTCGAACAGGTCGTGGGCGGCGTCGCGCTCGCCGGCGGCCGAGAGGCGGACCACGTCGGCGAGCATGTCGGGGAAGGCGTAGCCGGTCATCGCCCCGTCGGCGCCGCGCTCGGTCTCGAAATCGAGGAACAGGCCGCCGTTGCCGCACAGGATCGAAATGTGCCGCATCGAGCCCTCCGCCTCGAAGCCGCGTAAAGTTGAGATCTTCTCGAGCCCCGGCCAGTCCTCGTGCTTGAGCATCCGGCAGGCCGGGTTGTCGTTGACGATCCGGCGGATCACGCCCGGCGTCATCACCACGGTGAAGGTGAGGGGATAGTCCTGGATCACGAACGGCACGTCGGCGCCGATCGCCTCGGCGGCCTGCGCGTAGTAGGCGACGATCTGGTCGTCCGTGCGCAGGGAACTGGGCGGCGCGATCATCACCCCGGCCGCGCCCGCATCCATCGCGCTGCGGGCCAGCGACGCCATCGCGGCGAAGCCCGGCGCCGAAACGCCGACGATCACCGGCAGGCCCTTCGCCCGCACGATAAAGCGTCGGGCGACGTCGAGCGCCTCGCCCTGGTCGAGCTTGGGCGCCTCGCCCATCACCCCGAGCACGGTGAGGCCGGTGGCGCCGTTCGCGGCGTAGAAGTCGGTCAGCCGGTCGATCGAGTCGTGGTCGATGCGGCCGTCCGGGTGGAACGGCGTCGGGGCGATCGGGAAGACGCCGCGTTCGGAGGCATCGAGGCGCATGGGGTTTGATCCTTCGTGACGGCGTCGGGCTGAGGAACGCGGACGATAGACCGACTCGGCGGTGGCGTCGCAGCCGCTCAGGCGATGCCGAGGGCCCGGATCAGCACGAGGCTGATGCCGATGAGCACGAGGAGCGAGCCGGTGACGGCGGCGGTGACGCGTCCGCCGACGCGCGCGAGGATGCGCACGTCGACGCCCAGGCCGAGCGCGGCCATCGAGACGATGGTGAGGATGCCGGCGAGCCTCGTCAGCGGAAGCGCGGCCGCGTCGGGGATCAGGCCGAGGGAGCGCAGGCTCGCCAGCACCAGGAAGCCGACGATGAACCACGGCACGAGCTTGGTCAGGCTCAGGCGCCCGGGCCGGGCCGCCGCGCCGCCCTCGGCCGGCAGCCGGCGGGCGATCAGCGAGAAGGCGAGCACCACCGGGCCGAGCATCAGCACGCGCACCAGCTTGACCAGGGTGCCAACCTGGGTGCTGGCGAGGCTCACCGGCACGGTGGCGGCCAGCACCTGCGGCACCGCGTAGACGGTGAGCCCGGCGAGCACGCCGTACTGGTTGTCGGACAGGTGGGCCAACGGCACGAACAGCGGCAGGCCGAGCACCATCAGCACGCCGAGCACGGCGGTGAAGGCGATCGCGGCGGCGATGTCCTTGTTGTCGGCCCCGATCACCGGGGCGACGGCGGCGATCGCCGAGTTGCCGCAGATCGCGTTGCCGCAGGCGACGAGGATCGCCATCCGCGCCGGCAGCGCCAGCATGCGGCAGATGCCGTAGCTCGCCGCGATCGTCAGGATCACCGTGCCGACGATGCCGGTGAGCAGCGCCGGGCCGGAGGCGACGATCGCCCCGAGGCTCAGGGAGGCGCCAAGCAGCGTCACGGCGAGCTCGAGCAGCTGCTTGGCGCTGAAGGCGATGCCGCTGCGGAAGCGCGCCCCCGGCACCCACGCGCTGCGGAGCGCGATGCCGAGCAGGATCGCGATCACCAGCGCCTCGATATACGGATGGTCGAGCGCGCGCTCCTCGGCCGCCTGCACGCCCATCGCGATCCCGGTGATCGCGACGCAGACGAGGATGCCCGGCAGCAGCGCGAACGGGCCGGCGGCGACCGTGGGCGCGGCGTGCGCGGGCGGGGTCATCGGCTTCGAGTCTGCGGTCACGCGGCCTCTCGCTCGGCGGATTCCGCATCCGGGGATGCGTCGAGGAACGAACTTCCACGCCGACGATCCAGCGGAGAAGAAGCCTCTCTTTGTCAAGGAATCTTCGGAAGACGCAACCATTGATCCGGCGGCGGCCAAGCGCGACATCTCCCATCATGACCGCCCAGCTCGACCAGCGCACGACCGCCTACGATCCCTTCGGCGAGCCGATGGAGATGCCGCGCGCCTGCGTCGATGCGAAGGCCGTGGGCGCAGCCGGCAGTTACCGCGAGACGCGCCGTGCGGCCCTGGTGTTCTGGGCTCTGGCGCTTCTGTTCGTCGGCGGCCGGATCTACTTGGCGGATCAGACCCCGTCGCAGGTCGCGGACGCGGCGCCCGTGCAGGTCACGGCCCTGCGCTGATTTCAGGCCGGCCGCCGGCGGGGACACCGCGACGCGGTCCATCCCTGTCATCCTGCACGTCGAGGCCCGATGTCCGCCGAAGGCCTCATGGATGGGACGACCGCGATCATCGTTCGACGCGTGCCGTCGCGGCGTGAGCCGTCGTGACGACGCCGAAAGCAAAAACCCTCCCGCGATCGCCCGATCGCGGGAGGGTTTTTTGTCACTTCAGCCGGGCGGCGGCCCAGGCGATGTGGTCGTCCATGAAGCTGGAGATGAAGAAGTAGGAGTGGTCGTAGCCCTCGCGCATGTTGAGGGTCAGCGCGATGCCGGCCTTCTTGCAGGCCTCTTCCAGCAGCCACGGCCGCAGCCCGTCCTGAAGGAAGCTGTCGGCGGTGCCCTGGTCGACGAGGAACTCGGGGAAGCGGTGCCCGTCCTCGATCAGCGCGGTGGCGTCGTGGGCGCGCCAGGCTGCCGAGTCCGTGCCGAGATACTTCTCGAAGGCCGGCTTCGACCAGCCCGCCGTGGAGGGCTGGGCGATCGGCGCGAAGGCCGAGCAGGACTTGAAGCGGTCGGGATAGGTCAGCGCGATGGTGAGCGCGCCGTGCCCGCCCATCGAGTGGCCGAAGATGCCCTGGCGGCTCATGTCGGCGGGGAAGTTCTTCGCGACCAGCGCCGGAAGCTCCTCGGTGACGTAGCTCCACATCCGGTAGTTCGCGGAATAGGGTGCCTGCGTCGCGTCGAGGTAGAAGCCCGCGCCGGAGCCGAACTGCCAGTTGCCGGCCTCGTCGGGAATGCCCTCGCCGCGGGGCGAGGTGTCGGGCGCGACGACGATCACGCCGTGGCGGGCGGCGGCCTGCCGGTACTCGCCCTTGTCCATGACGTTGGCGTGGGTGCAGGTCAGCCCCGAGAGGTACCACAGCACCGGCACCGGGCCGTCCTTGGCCTGGGGCGGCACGAAGACCGCGAAGGTCATCGGGCAGCCGGTGGTCGTCGCGTCATGCTTGTACACGCCCTGGACGCCACCGTGCGAGAGGGCCTTCGAGACGGTTTCCATGGGGTGATCTCCTGGGGGCTCTGGGGCCGTTACCGGCCGATGGGTCGATACAGGCTCCTCCCTCCCCCGCAGAGGAGGGAGGGAAGCGCGCGTCGGTCCGAGTGTCGGTCCTAGTACAGCACCACCGAGCGGATCGACTTGCCCTCGTGCATCAGGTCGAAGCCGTGGTTGATCTCGTCGAGCGGCATGGTGTGGGTGATCAGGTCGTCGATGTTGATCTTGCCCTCCATGTACCAGTCGACGATCTTCGGCACGTCGGTGCGGCCCCGCGCCCCGCCGAAGGCCGAGCCCTTCCAGACGCGGCCGGTGACGAGCTGGAACGGGCGGGTCGAGATCTCCTTGCCGGCCTCCGCCACGCCGATGACGATCGACTCGCCCCAGCCGCGGTGGCAGCACTCGAGCGCCTGGCGCATCACGTTGACGTTGCCGGTGCAGTCGAACGAGAAGTCGGCGCCGCCGCCGGTGGCGTCGAGGATCGCCGCGACGACGTGATCGTTGCCGACCTCCTTCGGGTTGATGAAGTGCGTCATCCCGAACTTGCGCGCCATCTCCTGCTTGTCGGGATTGATGTCGACGCCGATGATCTTGTCGGCCCCCACCATCCGCGCGGCCTGGAGCACGTTGAGGCCGATGCCGCCGAGGCCGAACACCACGACGTTGGCGCCGGGCCAGACCTTCGCGGTGTAGATCACCGCGCCGATGCCGGTGGTGACGCCGCAGCCGATGTAGCAGACCTTGTCGAAGGGGGCGTCCTCGCGGATCTTCGCCAGCGCGATCGCCGGCAGCACGGTGAAGTTCGAGAAGGTCGAGCAGCCCATGTAGTGGAACAGGGTGTCGGACCCGCCCGGGCTGCCGCCGGTGGAGACGCAGGAGAAGCGGCTGGTGCCGTCGGGCATCACGCCCTGGCCCTGCGTCGCGCGGATTGCGGTGCAGAGGTTGGTGCGCTGCGACAGGCAGGACTTACAGCCGCGGCATTCGGGCGTGTAGAGCGGGATCACGTGGTCGCCGACCTTCAGGTCGGTGACGCCGGCGCCGATTTCGCGGACGATGCCCGCGCCCTCGTGGCCGAGGATCGCCGGGAACTTGCCCTCCGAATCGAGGCCCGAGAGGGTGTAGGCGTCGGTGTGGCAGATGCCGGTGGCCATCACCTCGACGAGGACCTCGCCGGCCTTCGGCCCCTCGATGTCGATGGTCTCGATCGTGAGCGGCTTCTTCGCCTCCCACGCCACGGCTGCGCGCGTCTTCATGATGTCGGGTTCCCTGTGCCTGGACGATAACGGACGGCGTCGACAGGCGACGGCGCTTCGGATCGCTCCACCTGGCGGCGGCGATCCGAACGGCCCGAAATACGAGACGCCTGATGCTGGTTCTCGGCCCCAGACGCAACCGCCATTTCCGCAGGGGGACCCCGCCGCAGGCGCGGACCCGGGCGCTCAGGACCCGGCCGCTCAGGACCCTGCCACGTGCGGCCGCGTCACGCCGCGGCCAGCCCGAGCCCGGCCAGCGCCTCCGCGATCTCCGCCTCGCTCAGGAGCCGGATCACCGGTCCCGAGGTCCAGACCAGCATCGGGCGGATCGCGTGGTCCGGGTAGATCCGCGCGAGCAGGCGGGCGTAGAGGGCGATCTGCGCGGTCTCGGGCCGCGGCGGCGCGCCCTCGGCGGGCGGCCGCCCGGTCTTGAAGTCGGCGAGCCGCACTGTGCCGTCGGCGACCGCGAGGCGGTCGATGCGGCCGAAGACCGGCCGCTCGATGCCCGCGACCACGACCCGCCCCGACAGGCTGACCTCGGCCCGCGCCTCGCGGGCGAAGAGCGGCGCGAGGTCCGGCGTCGCGATGAGGTTCAGGGCCGCCTGCACGATCGCCGCGCGCTTCGGGCGCGAGAAGGACGGCGCGCGGGCGGCCACGAAGGCGGTCGCGGCGCTCTCGCGGGCGGCCGGGTCGAGGCGCGGCAGGTGCTCCAGCAGGGCGTGGATCAGCTTGCCGCGCCGGCGCGCCTCGGTATCGGCCTGCCGCGGCGGGATCTGGCGCTCGCCGTCGGCCGCGCGCATCGCGCCGGACGGGCTGATCGGCGGCGCCGGGGCCGCCTCGGCCGCGACCGGCTCGCGCAGCCAGGACGGCAGAGCGCCGGGCTCGGGCGCCGCCTCGGCCGGCGCGGTCCCGGTCTCCGGCCCGGATCCGTCCCGCCACAGGGTGGCCGGCCCGTAGGCGGTCTCCACCGCCTCGCCCTCGCCGAAGGCCTGCACCATCCCGGTGCGGATCATCTCGCACCAGGCGGTCGGGCCCACCGGCGTCTGGCCGCGGAACGGCGCGACCACGAGCCGGTCGGCGGCCCGCGTCATCGCCACGTAGAGCAGGCGGTTGTGCTCCTCCCGCGCCCGCGCGTGCAGGCTCTCGCGCGCCGCGCCGATCGCCTCGGAATCGTAGGGCTTCGCGCTCGACCAGACCGGCGGGACGTCGCCCGGCATCGCGAGCAGCGGCGGGTCGTTGCCCCCCGGCGCCTCGCAGCCGTCGATCACCACCACCACCGGGGCCTCCAGGCCCTTGGCGCCGTGCACGGTCATCACCCGGACCTCGTCGCGGCCGGATTCCATGTCGCGCTTGACCGTGTGGCCGGCCTCGCCCCGGCCGCCGGCGCAGTAGCGCGCCAGGAAGCCGGCGAGCGAGGGTGCGTCCGCGCCCGCCTCGGCCTGCGCCGCGCCGAGCAGGAACACGTCGATCGCGTCGCCCGCCTCGCCGCCGAGGCGCGCGACGAGGCGGGCCCGGCCCTCGCCCGGCCCGAGCAGGGCGGCGTAGAACCCGAACGGCCCCTGCGCGCCGGCGGCCGCGATCCAGCCGGCCAGCGCCTCGCGCCCGACGATCGCGGCCGGGTCGCCCGCGTCCGCATGCCGGGCGAGCGCGTCCTCCAGCGTCTCGGACCGGTTGCGGCCGGCGGCGATGCGGACGAGATCCTCGTCGGTGAGCCCGACCAGCGGCGTCTTCAGCGCGCAGGCCAGCGTCAGGTCGTCGGCGGGCAGCAGCCCGGCGCGGCCGATCGAGACGAGGTCGGCCACCGCGATGTGTGCGCCGACGTCGAGCCGGTCCTGGCCGGCGACCGGCACGCCGGCGCCCTTCAGCGCGCGGATCACCTCCTCGAAGGCCGGCCCGCGCTTGCGCACCAGCACCAGCACCTCGCCCGGCCGCCAGACCCGGCCGCTGGTGTCGCCCGCGGTGACCCAGGTCCGCACCGCGCGGGCGATCCGGCGCGCGGTGACGATCGCCGGCGCGTTGGCCTCCGGCGCGTCCACGGGCGCGGCCCAGGCGTCGGGCTCGACCTCCTCCACCGGCTCGGCGATCGGCCACAGCTCGACGGTGCCGGGCGCGCCGGCCCGCGCCGTGGTGTGGACGGTGCCGACCGCCGCATCGTCGAAGCCGAGGCCGTCGTAGTGCTCGGGCAGGTGGAAGGTGGCGTCGACCGCCCGCAACACGCCGAGCGTCGAGCGGAACGACAGCTTCAGGTCGACGTCCTCGAACCGGAGCTTGGCCGAGCGCGCCTCGCCCTTCCACTTGCCGTGCATCGTCGCGAACTCGCGCGGCTCGGCGCCCTGGAAGCTGTAGATCGACTGCTTGGGGTCGCCGACGGCGAAGCGGGTGCGCAGGGTCTCGCGCGCGCCGGCGCCGGTGGCGAACTCGGCGGTGATCCGGTCGAGGATCTGCCATTGCTGCGGGTTGGTGTCCTGCGCCTCGTCCACGAGCACGTGGTCGACGCCGCGGTCGAGCTTGTACAGCACCCAGGCGGCGTCGACCCGCGCGAGCAGGTCGAGGGTCTTGTGGATCAGGTCGTCGAAATCCAGCGCCCCGAGCTTGGCCTTCTGCGCCTCGATCCGGCGGTGGATCTCGGCGGCGAGGGTGAACAGCGCCTCGGTGCGGGCGAGCGCCCGGGCGCTGCGCAGGGCGTCGAACAGCGGCGCGAGCCGGTCGCGCTCGTCGATCAGCGCCGCGCGCACGTCCTCGGGGACAGCCTTGGTGCCCAGGCTCTTGTCGGCCTTCGGCTCGTCCTTGGCGGTGAAGAACACCGCGCGATAGAGGTCGAGCGCCTCCGGCCGGCCGTCGGCGGCCTCGGCCGCGAGCAGGCCGTCGGCGAGCTTCTCGTCGGTCGCCTTGCCGGTGCGCAGGCGCTCGGCGAAGGCCGGCTTGTCGGAGATCCCGCCGTTCAGGATCGTCTCCACCAGCGACGCGTCGGTCTGGCCCGCGGCGAGGCCGAGGGCGGTGCCGAGCCGGGCGAATTGCCGCGTCAGCCCGCCCCGCGCGGCCAGCACCGTGCGCGCGGCCATGGCCTGCCGGATCGCCTTGCGCAGCGCATCGCCCGTCGCCTCCGGCGTCACGAGGTCGAGGGCGTGGCCGAGCCGCGCGTCGCCGCCGATTGCGGCGGCGAGCACCTGGTCGGTCTCGTTGGCGAACATCTCGCGCGACAGGTTCTCGTCCAGCACCGCGAACCGGGCGGGCACGTTGGCCTCGAACGGGAACATGTGCAGCAGCCGCTCGCACAGGGCGTGCAGCGTCTCGATCTTCAGCCCGCCCGGCGTCTCGACCGCGCGGGCGAACAGGCGCCGCGCCGCATCGAGGTCGGTCGGCGAGGCGGTGCGCCCCGTGAGCGCGGCGAGCTCGGCCGACAGCGCCGCGTCGCCGAGGGTCACCCACCGCCCCAGCGTCCGGAAGATCCGGATCGACATGTTGGCGGCGGCGGCCTTGGTGAAGGTCAGGCACAGGATGCGCGACGGCGCGGCCCCGTCGAGCAGCAGGCGCACCACCCGGTCGGTGAGCACCTTGGTCTTGCCGGCCCCGGCATTGGCCGAGACCCAGGCCGAGGCGCGCGGGTCGGCGGCGCGGCGCTGCGCGTCCTCGGTTCCGGGATCGACGACGAAGGCCTCGCCCGCTTGGCGGCTCATGAACGCATCCCCAGGGGCCGCCCCGCGGCCCGCGACGGGCGGACCATCGGGCGTGGGCGCGCGGATCGCAAGCGCGGCCGCGGCGAGGCGGTGCCGCGGCCTGGGCTCGGCCCGGCGAGCGCCCGCTTGCGGTCCGGCCCGGACGCCTGGAAGGTCCGCGCCCCGGGCGCTCGGCGGATGGCGAGCGGCGACCGGCTCGGACGGGCAGGAGAGCAAGGCATCGTGTTCACCCCATCGCTCAGGGACGCCGCGATCGGCGTCGGGCTCGCCTTCGTCGCCGGCTTCGTGGACGCCGCCGCCTTCATCGCCCTGACCGGCCTGTTCACCGCCCACGTCACCGGCAACTTCGTCCTGATCGGCGCGGAGCTGGTCTCGACCTCGACCGGCGTCCTCGCCAAGCTGCTCGCCCTGCCGACCTTCATCCTGGCCGTCGCGCTCACGCGCCTGATCGCCCTGGCGTTGGAGCGGCGCGGGACGTCGCCGCTGCGCCCCTTGCTGGCCCTCGAGGCGGCCGTCCTGATCGCCTTCGCGATCTTCGGCGCGGCCCTGTCGCCGCTCGGCTCGCCGGACGGCGCGCGGGCGATCGGCATCGGCATGCTCGGGGTCGCCGCGATGGGCATCCAGAACGGCATCGGGCGCCTGGTGATCGGCCACCTCGCCGCGACGACGGTGATGACCGTGAACGTCACGCAGGCCGTCATCGACATCACCGATCACCTGTGCGGGACCAAGCTCGGCGCGCAGGCCGGCGGCCGCCTGCGGCGCACGCTGTCCGCGGTGCTGGCCTTCGCGGCAGGTGCCCTGGCCGGCGCGTTCGGGGTCGCCGCCCTGTCCTTCTGGTGCGTGCTCGTGCCGGCCCTGGTGCTGATCGGGTTGCTGGCCGTTCCGGACCCGACCCCGCCGCGATGACCGGTGCGTCGGGTTATGCGCGGACCATCCGCGTTCGGTTGAGACGCCGACCCCGGTTCACCACTCGCGGCGAGCCTCCAGGCCCTCACGTCAGGCGGCGCCGTCCTCCGTGCTGGTCCCGTCGCGACGGGACCGCCTCAGCCCATCACGTGCACCGCGTGCTCGGCGATCGCGCCCGCGGTGGTGAGCCAGACCGTGTCGCGGTGGGCGGCGATGCGGGCCAGCACCGCGCGCAGGGGGCGCAGGCGCTGCGGCTGGCCGACGATGTAGGGGTGGAGCGCGATCCCCATCACCAGCGGCGCGTGGAGCGACTGCTCCAGCATCTCGTCGAAGGCGTCGGAGATCGCGTCGGCGAATTGCCGCCCGGTCTCCTTGCGGGCGACGATCGCCGGGATGTCGTTCAGCTCCTGCGGATAGGGCAGCGAGAGGATGCGGCCGCCGTCGCGGGTCCCGAACCACGTCGGCTGGTCGTCGTGCGCCCAGTCCAGCAGGTAGCGGTAGCCCGCCTCGGCCAGGAGGTCGGGCGTCGCCGTCGACTGCGAGATCCACGGGCCGAGCCAGCCGGCGGGCGGGCGGCCCTCGTGCTCGGTCAGCAGCGCCGTCGCCTCGGCGATCAGCGCGCGCTCGCCCGCCTCGTCGAGGCTGCCCTGGCGCTCGGCGTTGGTGCGGCCGTGCCCGACGATCTCGTCGCCGCGGGCGCGGAAGGCCTCGATCAGGCCGGGGCAATCCGCATAGAGGCGGCTGTTGACCAGGACGCTCGCCGGCAGCGCGAGCGCGTCGAGCATCGCCTTGATCCGCCACGCCCCGACCCGGTTGCCCCAGTCGCGCCAGGCATAGTTCAGCACGTCGGGCTGCGGCCCGCCGGGGGCGAGCTCGGCGCCGAGCCCCGACCCGAAATCGAAGGTCTCGAGGTTGAGCGCGACGTAGACCGCCAGGCGCCGGCCACCCGGCCAGTCGTAGAGCGGCCGGTCCGGCAGCGCGCTGTAGCCGTAGCGGCCGTGGCCCTTCGAACTGTCCATCCGTCCTCCGGTTTCCGAACGCACTCGGGGATGCTGCGACGGGACATGGGGTAGAAGGGGCGGGGGGCAACGGACCGGCGACGTGCAATCCGCAGCGTCCGCCGGCCAGCCGGGATCAGGCCTTTTCTTCGTCCGCCGTCGCAAGCCTTTCCAAACGTATCCCGTGCAAGGTCGGCCCTCTCCGGTCGCCGAGGGTGCCGGTCTTCGAGGAGGCGTGCATGCGGATCGCCAAGGGAGGAATCGTCCCGGCCGAGCCGCAGCGTGCGGTTGCAGTGTCCGGAGGCGCGTCCCTGAGCCGTCTAGACCGGCTCGTGATCCTCGGCGTCGGCTTCGCGCTGCAGTTCAACGTGCTGACCTCGACCTTCGGGCTGCCGTTCATGCGCCTGTCCGACGCGCTGCCCTTCCTGACGATCCCGTACTTCCTGCTCCGCCCGCGCATCCTGTCCACGCTCCTGGCGCGGGCCCTGCCGATCGGGGTGGTCGTCATGCTGCTCGTCGCCTCGCTGCTGGCGAAGGCCGACGTCCAGCAGGGCGACCTGTACCTGACCCTGGTGCTGCTTCTGTACTTCGTCCAGGCGACCCAGCTCGTGATCCTGCTCCGCGATCCGGCGGGCGCCGACAGCTTCGCGGCCGGCACGCTCGGAGGCTTCGCCGGGTCGCTCCTGGTCCTGGTCGCAGCCTCGGCCGGCATCGACCTCATCAGCGTCGGGCTCGCGGTGCCGACCGACGGCCTTGAGCCGGAACTCGTCCTGTTCATGAAGGACAAGCTCGGCGGCCTGTGGGCCGCCGGCAACGAGACCGGGCACGTCTTCGCGTTCGCCGGCGCCGCTGCGGCCTACCTCTGGCACCGCACCGGCCGCAGCGCGATCTACATCGCGTATTTCGCCGCGCTGCTCGTCAGCTTCCCGCTGACCAACAACCGCGCCGGGCTCTTCCTGCCGGCGATCGTACTCGGGCTGATCCTCCGGAAGAGCGTCAGCGTCTACGCCGTGCTGCTGGGGGCCGCCGCCATCTGCGGGCTCGTCATGCTGTTCAGCGCCACCGGCTATGCCCCCGTCCCCGAGCAGCTCCAGTCGGCGATCGAGAAGCGGTTCGTCGCGGACAGCCACGCCGACAGCAACATCCTCGAGCGTCTCGATTCGACCGCGGCCGGGCTGCAGCTTGCCGCCGCCCATCCGTTCGGCCTCGGCAACGTCTCCAAGGAGAACCAGCTGCTGATGATGGCCGGCGTCGGCACGCCGCACAACGCCGTCGTCACCCTCGCGCTCCAGAGCGGCGTCCTCGTCGTGCTCGCCTTCCTGGCCGGAACGGTCCGGATCGTCCTCGCCCCCCAGCGGTTCGGCCCGCTCCCGTTCTACACGGTGCTGTTCATGGTGCCCTCGCTGATGTTCGAGGAGCTGTCGATCAACCAGGTGTTCCTGTTCGGCTTCGCCCTCGTGCTCGCGGCCTCCGCGATGACGCGGAGCGGCGATCCGGCGGGCGCGCAGGCCTGATCGCGCCGCGTCCGGCCCGGCCGTCGACGCCGGGGGGTGCAGCCGGCGCCCCGCCCGCTTGCCATCGCCGGAAGCTCCCGCCATATAGGCCGCGGGAGGTTGGCGAGGGACGTTTCACTCGCCAACCGGGTCAGGTCCGGAAGGAAGCAGCCCTAACGAGACCGAGCGGGTCTTCGTCCAGCCTCCCACCTCGTTCCACCGCAGGAACCGCGGGTCGATCGGCTCGCAGCGGCGGCCAAGGCACGACCGCGAAGAGCGAAGACGCACCCCCGAAGAGCGCATGGACGCGAGCACCGGCACGCCTGACGACGAGCCGGGCCTGCCCGGGTTTCCGGCGCCTGCCCTCGCGCAGACGCCGTACCGCGTGCTGGCGCGCAAATACCGTCCCAAGGATTTCGACGACCTGATCGGCCAGGGCGCGATGGTGCGAACGCTCGGCAACGCGTTCGCGGCTGGGCGCATCCCGCAAGCCTGGATGCTGACCGGCGTGCGCGGCGTCGGCAAGACGACCACCGCCCGCATCCTCGCCCGCGGCCTGAACTACGCGCCGGTCGGCGCGCCCGACACCGGCCCGACCATCGCGATGCCGGGGCTCGGGGTCCATTGCCAGGCGATCATGGAATCGCGGCACATGGACGTGCTGGAGATGGACGCCGCCTCGCATACCGGCATCGAGGACGTGCGCGCGATCATCGACGGCGTGCGCTATTCGCCGGTCTCGGCGCGCTACAAGGTCTACATCATCGACGAGGTCCACATGCTCTCGGGCAACGCGTTCAACGCGTTCCTGAAGACGCTGGAGGAACCGCCGCCGCACGCGAAGTTCGTGTTCGCGACGACCGAGATCCGCAAGGTCCCGATCACCATCCTGTCGCGCTGCCAGCGGTTCGACCTGCGCCGGGTCGAGGCCGACGTGCTCTCCGCCCATCTCCAGAAGATCTGCGCGGCCGAAGGCGTCGGCGCCGAGGACGAGGCGGTGGCCGCGATCGTGCGCGCGGCGGAGGGCTCGGTGCGCGACGCGCTCTCGCTGCTCGACCAGGCCATCGCCCACGGCGCCGGCGCCGTCACCGCCGCGGGCGTGCGCGACATGCTCGGGCTCGCCGACCGGGCCCGCATCCTCGATCTGTTCGAGGCGGTGATGCGCGGCGACGTGCCCGCGGCCTTCGCCGAGCTGCGCAGCCAGTACGAGTCCGGTGCCGACCCGTCGGTCGTGCTCTCGGATCTCGCCGCCTTCACCCACCTCGTCACCCGGCTGAAGCTCGCGCCGGAGGCGGCGGCCGCCGACCCGACGCTGAGCGAGATCGAGCGGCGGCGTGGCGGCGATTTCGCCGGCCGCCTGCCCGTGCGGGCGCTGTCGCGGGCCTGGCAGATCCTGCTGAAGGCGATACCCGAGGTGCAGAGTGCGGCCCGCCCGCTCGCCGCGGCCGAGATGGCCCTGGTGCGGCTCGCCTACGCCGCCGACCTGCCGACGCCGGACGAGGCGTTGCGACAACTCAGGGCCGAAGCGCTCGCCGCCGGTGCGCAGGAGGGCGACGCACCGGCTCGACCAGCCCTCACCGCCCCGGCGCCCCGCGCGATCGCGCCGCCTCCGCCGGCCCCCGTCTCGGTGCCGCCTCCGGCGCCCGAGCCGGCCGCCGTACCGCCGCCTGCCGAAGCGCGGCCCCTGCCGGAGGCGCGGCCGCTTCCGCCGCCGCGTCCGGTCCTGGTCCCGGCACCGGTCGCGCCCGCGCCCGTGGTGCAGGGCCGGCCCGCCGAGCCGGCCGGCCCGCGCCTGTCCCGGTTCGAGGACGTGGTGGCGCTCGCCGACATCCGCCGCGACATCCTTCTGAAGTCGGCGCTGGAGCGCGAGGCGCATCTCGTGCGCTTCGAGGACGGCCGCATCGAGTTCCGTCAGGCGGACGGCGGGCGCCCCTCCCTGCATGCCGACCTCGCCAAGGCGCTCGAGCAGTGGACCGGCCGCCGCTGGATCGTCACGCCCTCGCGGGAGGCGGGCGCGCCGACGCTCGACGCGCAGGCCCGTGCCGCGATCGAGAGCCGCCGCGAGAACGCCGCCTCGCACCCGTTGGTGCGCGAGGTGCTGGCGCGTTTCCCCGGCGCGCAGATCGTCGATGTGCGCGACAACGCCCCCGAGGCGGCCTCCGCAGGCCTCGAAGCCCCGGCAGGCCTCGACGAGGCCGCGACCGAGGACGGCGAGGCCGACGACGCCTGACGCTGGCATCCGCCCGCCCGGCTTCCCAGATCACGCTTCACCCCACGAACGAGAGACCGATCCGCATGCGCGACATCATGGGCATCATGAAGCAGGCTCAGGCCATGCAGGAGAAGATGGCCGGCATCCAGGCCGAGCTCGACACGGTCGAGGTCTCAGGGGCCTCCGGCGGCGACTCCGTGCGCGTGACGATGACCGCCAAGGGCCTCGTCAAGGCCGTCGCCATCGACCCGAGCCTGATGGTCGCCGACGAGCGCGAGATCCTCGAGGACCTGATCCTCGCCGCCGTCAACGACGCGCGCGGAAAGGCCGAGCAGGCGGCGCAGGAGCGCATGGCCGAGCTCACCAAGGGCCTGCCCCTGCCGCCCGGCATTAAGCTGCCGTTCTGAGGCCCGGGCCGGGTCCCGCGCAGGCCGATCGCCGGGGGAATGGGTCGTCGACGGTCGGCGACCCGCGCGACGATCAGGCCGCGACCAGGAGGGCGGCGCCGGCGACGCCCGAAAGCACCAGGCGCAGGCGACCGAGCCAAACCGGGACGAGGCCGCGCCGGGCGAGGTCCTGGTCGACCACGCCCCAGGCGAGCACCAGGATGCCGAGGGTCCGCAGGTCCCACGGGGCGGGGGCCGCGAGCGCGGCCCAGGCCAGGAGCGACGGGACGATGGCGATGAGGTAATCGGCGTTGCCGGCGTTGCGCGCCGCCGCCGCCCCCCAGCGGATGCCGCCGAGGAAGGACGCGATCACCGCGCCGTAGGCCGAGAGGATGGTGCGCGGCGACAGGCCGATCGTGCCGAGGCCGCCGTCGCTGCCGCTGACGGAGAGCGCGGCGAAGCCGACGAACGGAATCAGTCCCGCGACGCCGAGGAGGACGGCGCCGGTCGGTACGGGGGAGACGCGCGCCATCCGACCTCCGGGCTGCCCGCTGCGGATCGGCGGTCGCATATCGAATCACGTATCCTACGAACGCCGCCGCGGAGGGTTCCCGCACTGCGGCATCATGGTCAAGCTTCCGTCGCCCGGAACACCGGCCCGGGCCACCCGTGCGCTCGCGCTCAGACGCCCTTGCGGGCGGTCTGGCCGAGGGCGGGAGCGATCGGGGCCGGGGCGCCGAGCAGGGTCATCGGCCCGGCGGCGTCCTTGGCGACCGGGGGTTCGTTGACCGCGCGGTCGAGCCGGTGCGGCTTGAAGTTCGCGGCGATGCTGCGCGCCGCGGCGAGGTCGGCCGGGCTCAGCTTGGTCGCCACGTCGTCGCGCTTCTTGCCGGCATCCTCGTCGCCCTGCGCGGCGGCGGCGGCAAACCAGGCGTAGGATTGCGCGAGGTCCTGGGTCAGGCCGAGGCCGCGGGCGTAGAGCACCGCGAGGTTGTACTGGCTGTCGCGCACCCCGTACTCGGCCCCCTGCCTGAACCACGAGGCGGCCGAGGCGTAGTCCGGCTTGCCGGTCGCGCTCGGGTTCTCGGCGTAGATCACCGCGAGGTTGTGCATCGAGCGGGCATGGCCCTGCTCGGCGGCGCGGCCGTACCACATCTTGGCCTTGTCGAGGTCGCGCACGAGGCCGGCGCCCTTCTCGTAATGACCGGCGTACTTGTACTGGGCCGGCGCGTAGCCGGCGCCGGCGAGCTTCTCGTAGAGCTTGGCCGCCAGCGACAGGTCGCGCGGCAGGCCGCGCCCGTCCGCGGCGCGCCCGGCCAGTTCCCAGACCGCGGTGCCGTCGCCGTCCTGCGCCGCCTGGCGGAGCTTCGACAGGCCGGCGGGCAGGGTGGCAAGGTCGCCGGCGAGCGAGGCCATGCTCGACACCTGCGGCACTGCGCTCCGGGCCTGCGCTGCCTTCGCCTCCGCGGGGGCGGCGGTGGCAAGCGCCTGCGTGGTCTGCGGGTCGGCCGGGGCAGGGCGGGCCTCGGCCGGCATCGCCGGCTCGGCCTTGTCCGCGCGAGGCTCGGCCTTCGGGTCGCTCTTGGGCGCGGCGGACGCGTTGGTGTCGGCCAGCACGGTCGGCGGCTGGGGCGCGCGCGCCGTGTCGCCGTTCGCGGTCGGGCGCATGCTGATCGCCTGCAGGGCGCCGAGCGCGAGCACGATCGCCGCGAGGCCGAGCAGCAGCGGCCGGCGCCGGCGGTTGATCTCGGCGCGCAGGCGCGCGACCGGTCCGTCGCCGGCCGCGTCCGCGACCGGCATCGGCCGGCGGGCGGCGGGGCGCGGCTCGCGGCGGCCGGCCGAGAGGTCGGCCTCGGAGGCGACCTCGGCCTGGGCGGCCTGGGCGGCCCGGCGGGCGGCGGCGATGAAGTTGGTCTTGATGTCGGTCGCGCCGTCCGCCTCGGCGGGCTCGGCCCGGTCGCGGGTCTGGCGCTCCCGGGGGGCGGCGTCCTTGGACGGACGCGCCGCGCCGGGCTCCAGCAGCTCGTCGCCGGCCCGGGCCGTCTCGGGGCCCGTCGCGGCGGCGCTCGGAAGCTCCGGGCGCCGGGCGGTGCGGGGGCGCGGCGCCTCGACGGTGGTCGAGGCGAGCAGACGCTCCTCCAGCGGCACCGCGCGGTTGCCGATCGGGGCGCGGGCCGGCGCGGCGGCCGGGGGCGCATCGAGGCGCCCGGTCAGGCGCTCGAGGGCGGTCTGCACCCCTTCGAGCGTCGTGGCGAGGCGCTGGTCGGACGCCGCCTGCCGGGCCTGCATGTCCGCGAGGCCGGCGCGCAGCAGCCCGAACTCGCTCGTCTCGGCGTTCCCGCGGCCGCCGATCGAATCGGCTACGGCGCTGCGGGTGGCACGGGCCACGGCGGCCTCGATCGGCGCCTCGTCGCGGAGCGCGGAGACCTGCTTGAGCAGGTCGCCCATGGACCGCTCCAGGCTTGCGAGCGTCGGGTCGCCGCTGCGGGCGTCGAGCCGGTCGGCGATCGACACCACCTGCTTTTCCAGGGCGTCGAGGCCGTCGTCGCCGGAGCGCGCGCCGACGCGGTCGACCTTCTCCGCGAGGTTGCGCAGCATGGCGTGGATCGAGGCGACGTCGCCGCCCGGCATCGCCGGCATGCGCAGGCTCTCGCCGAGGCCTTCCAGGCGCCCGATCAGGTCGCCCACCGGCTGGGTGCTGACGCGGTCGACCTTGTCCGACAGCGCGTCGATCCGCCCGAGGATCGCCTGAGAGCTGGCCGCGTCGGCGCCGTGTGCGCCCGCCTGCATCGCGTCGAGCTTCGAGGCGATCGCGTCGATCTGGTCGACCAGCGCCGTCGGGGCGGGAACGCTGGCGTTGAGGCCGCTGCGGATCTCCTCCAGCAGAGGGCGCAGGGCGGTGTCGCTGCCCGCGGTCGCGGCCTTCTGGAGCTGGGCGATCTGCGCGCTGATCGCCTGGACGCCGGCGGCGAGGCTCTGGATCCGCTCCGGCCCGGCGAGCGCCGCGATCAGGCGGCGGATCTCCTCGATCTCGTCGAACAGGTGCTTGAGCGCGTCGTGATCGACGGCGCTGCCGTGCCCGGTGGCGACGACGGCATCGAGCCGGGAGGCGAGGCGCTCGACCTCGCCGGCCACGCGGGTGTGGACGTTCTCGGCCACGTCGTCGGCCAGCCGCTCGACCTGCGCGCGGATCAGCTCGATCGGCTCGGCGATGGCGGCGAGGTCCGCCGGCGCTCCGGCGCGCTCGACGCCGCTGGCCAGCGAGATCACCGCCTGCTCCAGGGCGCCGAGGTCGCGCCGCGTGGCGAGATGGCCGATCGATTCGCGAAGCCGGTTCGTCTCGCGGCGCAGCTCGGACACCGCGGTGTCCGGCAGCGCGGCGTCCTCGACCGTCGCGTCGAGGCGGCGGGCGATGTCCTCGCGCATGGTCGCGACCACGCTGGCGCCGGCGTTCTCGCCGAGCTCGCGCTGGCGCTGGCGGATGTCCTGCACCGCATCCTGGATCTCGGCGGCCGCCGGGCGGCCGCGCCGGCCCGGGGGCCGGGTCGCCGCGAGCTGCTCGCCCAACGCCGACATCCGGCGCTCGATGTCGCCGAGGCGCTCGGCGACCTGCTGGACCGGGGCGGCGCTGGCGCCGATCGCCGCGCCAATGCGGGATTCGATGTCGGCGATCCGACGCTGGGCGGCGTCCTCCACCGACAGCCGCTCCTCGGCGAGGGTGCGGTCGAGCCCGTCGATGCGCGCGAGCAGGGCCTGGATGGTCGCGCCGAGAGCGCCGTCCGGGGCGGCGTCGGGCATCGTCGCGGCGGCGGGAGCCGGCGCTGCCTGTGCGGCCGGCCGGGACGTCCCGAGATCCGAGGCGGCGCGGCGCGGCACCTTCGTGCTGGATTTCGCCGCCGCCTTGACCGAGCCCGCCTTCGCCTTGTCCGGCACGACGGAGGCGATCCACGTTTCCAGCGGAACGCCGGCGCGGCGGGCCACGTCGCGGGCAGCATTGAGCACGTCGGGATCGAAGTTGTCGAAGCTCGGCGTCGCGGTTCGGGTCATCATCGGGCCTGCGTTCGGCGGCGTTCGGCACCGGGCCCCGGCCACGTTCGCGCACGCTTGCGACGTGTCCGGAACGCGGTCCTCGGATCGGTTGTCCAGGACCATTAACTTTCTTGGTAAACACCAGGTTAAGAGGTCGAACATGGGTTGCATCGGTCGAAACCGCGGAACCCGGCCGCACCCCTCTTGCCCCCGGACGGCGGGATAGTTTATATATGAACTATCGAGAGACCCACCGCTCCGCGACGGACCGGGCAGGGCCTCCGCCCCCTTGGAGGATCGACACATGCCGAGCTATCGCGCCCCGGTCGAGGACACCCTGTTCCTCCTCAACGACGTGCTCGGCTTCCACAACCACGCCAACCTCGCGGGCTTCTCCGAGGCTACGCCGGACATGGTCGAGGCGGTGCTGAACGAGGGCGCCAAGCTCGCCGACGAGGTGCTGGCCCCGCTCAACCGCGTCGGCGACCTCGAAGGCTGCCTCCGCCGGGCCGACGGCTCGGTGACGACGCCCAAGGGCTTCAAGGCGGCCTACGACGCCTACGCCCAGGGCGGCTGGATGGGCCTGTCGGTGCCGGAGGAATACGGCGGCCAGGGGCTGCCGCACACGCTGAACACCGCGATCCAGGAATTCGCCTCCGGCGCCAACCTCGCGCTCGGGATGTATCCGGGCCTGACGCAGGGGGCGATGGCGGCTTTGCTGGTTCACGGCTCGGACGAGCAGAAGAGCACCTACCTGCCGAAGATGGTCGAGGGCGCCTGGACCGGCACCATGAACCTCACCGAGCCCCATTGCGGCACCGATCTCGGCCTCCTGAAGACCAAGGCCGTGCCGAACGGCGACGGCTCCTACGCGCTGACCGGCACCAAGATCTTCATCTCGGCGGGCGAGCACGACCTGTCGGAGAACATCGTCCATCTCGTCATCGCCCGGATCGAGGGCGCGCCGGCCGGCACCAAGGGGATCTCGCTCTTCGTGGTGCCGAAGTTCCTGGTGAACGCGGACGGCTCGGTCGGCGCGCGCAACGGCGTGTCCTGCGGCTCGATCGAGCACAAGATGGGCATCCACGGCAACTCGACCTGCGTGATGAACTACGACGGCGCCACCGGCTGGCTCGTCGGCCAGGAGAACCGCGGCCTCAACGCGATGTTCGTGATGATGAACGAGGCGCGGCTCGCCGTTGGCGTGCAGGGCCTCGGCCAGTCCGAGGTCGCCTACCAGAACGCCGTGGCCTACGCGAAGGACCGGCTGCAGGGCCGCTCGCTCACCGGCGCGAAGGCGCCGGACAGGGCCGCAGACCCAATCATCGTCCACCCCGACGTGCGCCGCACGCTGATGGGCATCCGCGCCTTCAACGATTCGGCGCGCGCGCTGATGCTCTGGACCGCGCTGCAATCCGACATCTCGCATCGCTCCGAGGACGCGAAGGAGCGCCAGACCGCTGACGACCTGCTCGGCCTGCTCACCCCCGTGGTCAAGGGCGTGCTCACCGACCGGGGCTTCGCCAACGCGGTCGAGGCGCAGCAGATGTTCGGCGGCCACGGCTACATCGAGGAATGGGGCATGTCGCAGTTCGTGCGCGATGCCCGCATCGCGATGATCTACGAGGGCGCCAACGGCATCCAGGCGATGGACCTGATCGGGCGCAAGCTGCCCAAGGACGGCGGTCGCGCGATGATGACCTTCCTCGGCGAGGTCCAGGCCTTCATCAAGGACAACGGCGAGGACGAGGCGCTGAAACCCTTCACCGGGCCGCTCCAGGCCGGGCTCAACGACCTGCAGGGCGCCACCATGTGGTTCATGCAGAACGCGTTCTCGAAGCCGGACAACGCCGGCGCCGGCGCCACCGACTACATGCATCTCCTCGGCCTCGTCGCGATGGGCTACATGTGGGGCAAGATTGCCAAGGCGGCGAACGCCAAGAAGGCCGAGCGGCCGGAGCGCATGGAGGCCAAGCTCGCCATCGGCCGGTTCTACATGGAGCGGGTGCTGCCCGAGACCGCGATGCGCTTCGGGCGGGTCAAGGCCGGCGCGGACACGACCATGGCCTTGCCGGCCGAGGCGTTCTAATCACGCCCTTCCCTCCCCCCTCTGCGGGGGAGGGTGGCCCGCGAAGCGGGTCGGGAGAGGGGAGCGACGGTTCCGGATACGGCGCTCCCCTCTCCCGACCCTCGCTGACGCGAGGCACACCCTCCCCCGCAGAGGGGGGAGGGACACGAGGGAGCGTCGGACCGCGCAAGCCCTCGCTGTTGCCAAGTGGACAAAGACCCGAGGGAAACGCCATGACCGAGGCCTTCATCTACGACCACGTCCGCACCCCCCGCGGCCGCGGCAAGCCGGACGGGTCGCTGCACGAGGTCACGGCGCTCCGCCTGGCCGAGACGGCGTTGCGCGCGCTCAAGGACCGCAACGGCCTCGACACTCGAAAGGTCGACGACGTGGTGCTCGGCTGCGTCGACCCGGTCGGCGAGGCCGGCGGCGACATCGCCCGCGCCGCGGCGCTGGTCGCCGACTACGGCAACCACGTGCCGGGCGTGCAGATCAACCGCTTCTGCGCCTCGGGCCTCGACGCGATCAACTTCGCCGCCGCCCAGGTCATGGCCGGCCAGCACGACATGACGGTGGGCGGGGGCGTCGAGTCGATGAGCCGCGTCGGCCTCGGCGCCTCGGGCGGCGCCTGGCCGGTCGACCCGGCGATCGCGATCAAGTCCTACTTCATGCCCCAGGGCGTCTCCGCCGACCTGATCGCCACCAAGTACGGGTTCTCGCGCGACGATTGCGACGCCTACGCCGTGCAGTCCCAGACCCGCTCGGGCAGGTCCTGGGCCGAAGGCCTGTTCAAGGATTCGGTCGTGCCGGTGCGCGACGTGAACGGCATCACCCTGCTCGACCGCGACGAGCACATGCGGCCCGCGACCGACATGCAGTCGCTCGGGCAGCTGAAGGCCTCGTTCGTGCAGATGGGCCAGATGGGCGGCTTCGACGCGGTGGCGGTCGACGCGCATCCGGACGTCGAGGCGGTCGACCACGTCCACCATGCCGGCAACTCGTCGGGCATCGTCGACGGCGCCGCCGCGGTGCTGATCGGCTCGCGAGAGGCGGGCGTCGCCGCGGGCCTGAAGCCGCGTGCACGAATCCGCGCCTTCGCCAACATCGGCTCCGATCCGGCGCTGATGCTGACCGGCCCGGTCGACGTGACGAGGAAGGTGCTGGCGCGGGCCGGGATGCAGCTCTCCGACATCGACCTGTTCGAGGTCAACGAGGCCTTCGCCGCCGTGGTCCTGCGCTTCCAGCAGGCGTTCGACCTCGATCCGGCCAAGGTCAACGTCAACGGCGGCGCCATCGCCATGGGCCATCCGCTCGGCGCCACCGGCGCGATGATCCTGGGCACCGTGCTCGACGAGCTGGAGCGCACGGGCAAGGAGCGCGCCCTGGTGACCCTGTGCATCGGCGCCGGCATGGGCACGGCGACGATCATCGAGCGGGTCTGACGCGGTCTCGAACCGGCCGGCGCGTTCCCTATTCGGCGCGAACGCTGCTAGAGCCGGCCCCGACCCGTGCCGGGAAACGGCGGGGACGACACGAACCTTTGGGAGAAACGATGACCCGCCTTCTCGCCACCCTGTGCCTGACGACCGCGCTCGCCCTGCCCATCGCCGCCAGCGCGGACGAGGCGGCCGACAAGGTCGCCGAGGCCAAGACGCTCGTCAGCAAGACGCTGATCAAGAACCTGAAGACCGGCTTCGACGCCGCGCTCGAGAAGACCGTCGCCGCGATGCCGGACGACAAGTCGGACTCCGTCCGCAAGGAGCTGATGGCCGAGTTCGACAAGCAGAGCGGCATCATGGTCGAGGGCCTGTCGAAGGAATACGCGACCAAGTTCACGCTGGCCGAGCTCAAGCACCTCAACGAGATCTACGAGGACAAGACCTACCTCAAGTTCCAGGCCATCAACGCCGACCCGTCCTCGTCGGTGACGGCGATCTCGCAGGCTTCGGTGACGAAGCTGCTCAACATGCTGGCGATCGCGGCGGCGGGCGACAACACGCCGAAGGCCGGGGCTCCGATGCCTGCGCCGGCTCCGGCGCCCGCGCCGGCCCCGGCGCGCTGACGTCGGCGGCGGAGCGATCCGGGCATGGCCCCCCAGCCCAGCTCAGGCGGCCTGCGCGGATCGCTCCGACCCGGGAAAGCCCGCCACCTCCGGCAGGCCTTCGAACCGGGGCTTGGCGAAGTGATAGCCCTGGAACAGCGTGATCCCGAGGTCGCGCAGGGCGTCGAACTCGGCTTGCGTCTCGACGCCCTCGGCCAGCACCGAGACGTCGAGGCCGCGCGCGATGGCGACGAGGCCCGCCACGATCGCGCCGCGCCCGGCATCGGCGTCGATGCCGCGCAGCAGGTCCATGTCGATCTTGATCAGGTCGGTGCGGAAGTTCGCCAGCAGGCTCAGACCGGCATAGCCGGCGCCGAAATCGTCCAGCGCGGTGAGGAAGCCCTGGCGCCGGTACTCGGCGATGATGCGCTTCACGTGGGCGATGTCGCGGAAGCGCTCGTTCTCGGTGAACTCGAACATGATCCGGCGGTGCTCGAAGCCGACCCGGCGCGCGGCCTCGAGCGAGGCGCGGATGCAGGCCGCCGGCTCGTACACGGCGTTGGGCATGAAGTTGATCGACAGGCGCGTCCGGTCGTCCTTCGGGAACAGGCGCCCGGCGAGCTCGATCGCCTTGACCCGGGCGGCCTGGTCGAAGCGGTAGCGCGTCTCGTCGGTCACGCGGTCGAGGATCGAGGCCGCCGACTGTCCTTCCGGCCCGCGGACCAGGGCCTCGTAGCCCCAGACGCGGCCGTCGACCGTGTCCAGGATCGGCTGGAACGCCATGGTGAAGGCGAAGCCGAGTTCCTCGCCGTTGCGGCAGGCCCGGCACTTCCCGGCGGTCGCCTTCCCGTCGGCCGGCGCGGCGTCGGCTGGTCTGGCATCGGCAGGCTCGGCATCGACGATCATGGGCTAGTTTCCGTTGCTCGACCCCCTCAAGCCTTCTGAAGAGCAAGTATCTCCACACTGTTAACGCGCCGGACTACATGCGTTCGGTCATCCGAGGATCAGCGATGAATCTCCAGAACTTTCGCTTCGAGACCGATGCCGACGGCGTCGCCCTGGCCGTCTGGGATTGCCCCGGCCGCTCGATGAACGTCATCACGCAGGCCGTGATCGACGAGATCGAGGCGATCGTCGACGCGGTCGTCGCCGATCCGGCCGTGAAGGGCTGCGTCATCACCTCGGGCAAGGACAACTTCTCGGGCGGCGCCGACCTCACGATGCTGCAGGGCCTCGGGCTCGAATACGAGAAGCTCAAGCGCGAGCAAGGCGAGGAGCCCGCCATGCGCCACTTCTTCGAGGCGTCGCGCCGGCTCTCGCTGGTGTTCCGCAAGCTCGAGACCTCCGGCAAGCCCTTCGCGGCGGCGGTGAGCGGGCTCTGCCTCGGCGGCGCGTTCGAGCTGGCGCTGTCCTGCCATCACCGCGTGGTCTCGGACGACCCGAAGACCCGGGTCGGCCTGCCCGAGATCAAGGTCGGGCTGTTTCCCGGCGGCGGCGGCACCCAGCGCGTGGCGCGGCTGATGCAGACCGGCGACGCCCTGCAGATGCTGTTCAAGGGTGAGCAGATCCGCCCGGCGATGGCCAGGAGCATGGGCCTCGTCCACGAGGTCGCGGGCAAGGACGAGATCGTGGCCAAGGCCAAGGCCTGGATCCTCGCCGGCGGCTCGGCGGTGGCGCCCTGGGATGTGCCGAAGTTCAAGGCCCCGTCGGGCAAGGTCTATTCGCCGGCCGGCATGATGATCTGGCCCCCGGCCAACGCGATCTACCGGCGCGAGACGCACGACAACTACCCGGCGGCGAAGGCGATCCTGGCCTCAGTCTACGAGGGCCTGCAGCTGCCGATGGACCTCGGCCTCAAGGTCGAGAGCCGCTACTTCGCGATGATCCTGCGCACCAAGGAGGCGGCGGCGATGATCCGCACGCTGTTCATCTCGATGGGCGAGCTGAACAAGGGCGCGCGCCGCCCGAAGGACGTGCCCGCCACCAGCCTGCGCAAGGTCGGCGTGGTCGGCGCCGGCTTCATGGGCGCCGGCGTCGCCTACGTCACCGCCAATGCCGGCCTCGAGGTGGTGCTCGTCGACCAGTCGACCGAGGCGGCCGAGAAGGGCAAGGCCTACGCCCACGCGCTGATCACCGGGCAGATCAACAAGGGTCGCGCCAAGACCGCCGACCGCGACGCGCTGCTCGCCCGCATCCAGGCGTCGGCCGACTACGCGGATCTCGCCGATTGCGACCTCGTCATCGAGGCGGTGTTCGAGGACCCGAAGGTGAAGGCCGAGGTGATCGCCAAGGTCGAGGCGGTGATCGGCCCCGACACGATCTTCGCCTCCAACACCTCGACGCTGCCGATCTCCGGCCTCGCCAAGGCGTCCTCGCGCCCGGAAGCCTTCGTCGGCATCCACTTCTTCTCGCCGGTCGAGAAGATGATGCTCGTCGAGATCATCAAGGGCGAGGCCACCGGCGACCGGGCGCTTGCCACCGCGCTGGACTACGTCCGCACGGTGAAGAAGACGCCGATCGTCGTGAACGACGCCCGCGGCTTCTTCGCCAACCGCTGCGTCGGCGCCTACATCCTGGAAGGGCACAAGATGCTCAACGAGGGCGTGCCGCCCGCGATGATCGAGAACGCCGGCAAGATGGCCGGCATGCCGGTCGGCCCGCTCTCGCTCAACGACGAGGTCGCCCTCGACCTCGGCCTGAAGATCGCCAAGGCGACGGAGGCGCAGCTCGGCCCGGACGCGGTCGACCCGGCGCAGAAGGCGCTGCTCGTCGAGCTCGTCGAGAACCAGGGGCGGCTCGGGCGCAAGAACCGGAAGGGCTTCTACGACTACCCGGAGGGCGCGCCGAAGCGCCTGTGGCCCGGGCTGAAGGACCTGCAGCCGACCCACCTCGACCCGGACACCCTCGACATCGCCGAGCTGAAGCACCGGCTCCTCGTGGTTCAGGCGCTGGAGGCCGCGCGCACGGTGGGCGAGGGCGTCATCACCGATCCGCGCGAGGCCGACGTCGGCTCGATCCTCGGCTTCGGCTTCGCCCCGTTCACCGGCGGCGCGTTGTCCTACATCGACTTCATGGGCGCGAAGGACTTCGTCGCCCTGGCCGAGGGGCTTGAGGCCAAGCACGGCCCGCGCTTCGCGGTGCCCGACAACCTGCGCGCCATGGCCGAGAGCGGCGGCACGTTCTACGGCGAGGCGGCGAAGCAGGCGGCGTGATCGCCCTTTCCCTCCCCCACTTCAGGGGGAGGGAGCTCACGGCATCGTGGGCGTTTGGATTCAAGACGGCGTCCCGTCTCACCCCACCGCGGCCAGCCGGCGCCGCAGCACCTCGACGTCGGCGTGGTTGTTCGACAGCAGGTCGGTGATGTCGCCGACGACGAGCGCCTTCACGTGGCGGCAGCGCACTCCGTGGCGGCCGGCCATGCAGGTGCAGCGCAGCATCAAGCCGCTCCTGCGGTCCTCCAGCGAGACCTCGTAGCGGTTGCCGGTGCTGCCGCGCATGGCGAAGCGCAGCGCGTCCGGCTCGGCCGGCTTGAGCGCCCGCAGGATGCGGCCGCTGATCGCGCCGGCGCCCGCCCGCGGGATCGCGGCGGTCCCGTCGATCCGCGTCGCCGGCAGCGACAGCACCCGCGACAGGTCGGGCACGTCCGCGGCCTCCGTCTGCCGGACGGCCGCGAGCGCGATCTCGGCGCAGGCATAGGCGTCCTCGCCGGCATCGTGGTGCTCGAACCGGATGCCGAGGCGGCGGGCGACCTTGCCGAGGCCGCAGCCCTCCGGGTCCGGGAACACGCGGCGGGCGACCTGCACCGTGCAGAGGTAGCGCAAGGGGGGCGCCGGCAGCCCGCAGGCCTGGAGCGAGGCCCGCAGCACGCCGATGTCGAAGCTCGCGTTGTGGGCGAGGATCAGCCCGCCGGCGAGGTCGGGCAGGAACTCGGCGACCGCCTCGCCGAAATTCGGCTTGTCGCGCACGTCGGCCGGGACGATCCCGTGGACGCGGATGTTGCCGGGCGAGAACCGCAGCTCCGGCGGCCGGATCAGCCGGGACGCGCGCCGGACCACGCGGCCCCCCTCGATCCAGGCGAGCCCGATCGCGCAGGCGCTGTCGCGCCGCTCGTTGGCGGTCTCGAAATCGAGGGCGACGACGGTCATGTGCCTGAACGGGACGGCCGCGGGGGTGTCATGACCCAGGTCTATGACCCGCGGACTCGCGCTTCAAGCGCCTGCGACCATCGCGAGCCATTCGTCTTCCGAGACGACGCGCACCCCGTGCTTCTCGGCATCCTTCAGCTTCGAGCCGGCGCCGGGGCCGGCGACGACGAGGTCGGTCTTCGCCGAGACCGAGCCCGAGACCTTCGCCCCGAGACGTTCCGCGGTGGCCTTGGCCTCGTTGCGGGTCATCTTCTCCAGCGTTCCGGTGAAGACCACGGTCTTGCCCGAAAACGCCGCCGTGCGCGCGGCCGCCTCCATCGGCGCCACCGTCACCTCGGCGAGCAGCGCCGAGACGGCGGCGTCGTTGTGCGGCTCGGAGAAGAACGCGATCAGCGAGTCGGTCGCCACCGGGCCGATCTCGCCGTCGTCGGCGAAGACCCGGTAGGCGTCCCCGGGTCGCTGCTCGGCCGCGCGCGCGATCGCCGCCCGAGCGGCGTCCAGGCTGCCGTAATGGGCGATCAGGCTGGCGCGCTGGCTGGTGCTGAACCGGATCCTGCCGGCGTCCGCCGGCGCGGCTTCGCCCTCCTCGGCATCGCCCGCTTCCGCCGGAGGTTCCGCGTCAGCCGAATGTGCCGCTTCGCCCGGCAGGCCGGCCTCGAGCAGCCGGTCGCGGGTGGTCGGCCCGATCCGCGGCACCGCTGAGAGCTCGATCCAGTCCGGCCCGGCCTGCGCGTCTGCCGCCGCCCGCAGCGCCGCCTTCAGCTCCGAAAAGCCCGAGAACCGCTTGGCTAGGGCCTTGGCGGTCGATTCGCCGATGTCGGGGATGCCGAGGGCGAACAGGAAGCGGTTCATCGGCAAGCTGCGGCGCTCGGCGACCGCTGCGAGCAGGTTGTGGATCGCCTTGTCCTCCGCGTCGCCCTTCTTCTTGGTCGGCTTCTTCGGCGCCGGCGCCCCCTCCGCCCGGCGCTCCGCCGACAGGGCCTCGCGCCGCGCGACGATCGCAGCCTTCAGCGGCTCGAATTCGAGGGTGAACAGGTCGGCGGGTTGTTTCACGAGCCCGGCCTCGAACAGCACCTCGATGTAGGTCTGCCCGAAGCCTTCGAGGTCGAAGCCGTTGCGCGAGACGAAGTGCTTCAGCCGCTCGACCCCTTGGGCCGGGCAGATCAGCCCGCCGGTGCAGCGCCGCACCGCGTCGGGCTTGCCGGTGCGCGGGTTGATCTCGCGGACCGCCTTGCTGCCGCAGGCCGGGCAGGTCTCGGGAAAGTCGAAGGGCTTCGCGTCGGCCGGGCGCTTCTCCAGCACCACGTCCATCACCTTCGGGATCACGTCGCCGGCCCGCAGCACCACCACGGTGTCGCCGACGCGGATGTCGCGGCCGTCGCGGATCGGCTCGCCGTCGCCGCCGACGCCCTTGACGTAGCCCTCGTTGTGCAGCGTCGCGTTCGAGACCACGACGCCGCCGACCGTCACCGGGCGCAGGCGCGCGAGCGGGTTGAGCGAGCCGGTGCGGCCGACGTTGATGTCGATGCCCTCGACCACCGTGAACGCCTCCTGCGCCGCGAACTTGTGGGCCAGGGCCCAGCGCGGGCTCCGCGACACGAAGCCGAGCCGCTTCTGCAGGGCGAGGTCGTCGACCTTGTAGACGACGCCGTCGATGTCGTAGCCCAGCGTCGGCCGGTCGGCCTCGATCCGCCGGTAATGCGCGATCATGCCGGCCGCATCCGTGCAGGTGACGGTCAGCGGGTTCACCGGCAGGCCCCACGCGCGGAACCGGTCCATCACCCCCGATTGCGTTCCCTCGAACGGCGGCACCACCTCGCCCCAGGCGTAGGCGAAGAACTTCAGCGGCCGCGCGGCGGTGATCGACGGATCGAGCTGGCGCAGCGAGCCGGCGGCGGCGTTGCGCGGGTTGGCGAAAAGCGGCTTGCCCGCCGCCTCCTGGCGGGCGTTGATCGCGGCGAAATCCGCGTGCGAGAGGTAGACCTCGCCGCGCACCTCGCAGACCGCCGGCCAGCCGCTGCCGGCGAGCGCCTGGGGGATGTCCTCGACCGTGCGGGCGTTGGCCGTGACGTTCTCGCCGGTCTCCCCGTCGCCGCGGGTGGCGGCGGTGACGAGGCGCCCGTCCTCGTAGCGCAGCGACAGCGAAAGACCGTCGATCTTCGGCTCGGCCGTGAAGGCGAGCGGTTCCTCCGGGCGGTTGAGGAAGCGGCGCCCGCGGGCGACGAACTCCTCGACCTCGGCGTCGGCGAAGGCGTTGCCGAGGGAGAGCATCGGCACCGCATGGCGCACCTTGGCGAACTTCTCGGAGGGCTTCGCGCCCACCGACGCGCTGGCGATGCCGGTGCCGGCAAGGTCGGGGACCTGCGCTTCCAGCGTCTCCAGTTCCCGGCGCAGGGCGTCGTAGGCGGCGTCCGAGATCTCGGGCGCGTCCTCCTGGTGGTAGAGCCGGTCGGCCTCGGCGATCTCGGCGGAGAGCGCGGCGTGGCGCGCCCGCGCCGCCTCGGCGGTGAGCGTGTCGGCCTCCGGCGCGACGGATTCGACGCCGGCCGATTTCGGGGCGGCAGACTTCGAGGCGGCAGGCTGGGGCTTCGGCATCGGGCTCGAGACTTCCGCAGGGGGCGATCGGGCTTCTAACCGATTTCCCCCCGGCCGGGATCACTTGGAGACCGAGCCGAAGCGTCGCGATTCACAGCGATCGTGCATCGCCGGGCCGTTGCCGCGGCAGGATCAGGTCCGGGCGCCGGACCAGCGCCGCCGCGCCGACGAGGACCAGCCCGGCAAGGAGGGCGACCCCCGACAGCGGCAGCACCGGCGCCAGCACGCCCGAGGCCGCCCCGCCCGCGACGGAGCCGAGGTTCATCACCGCCATGAACACCTCGAACTGCGTCGCCGCGCCGGCCCGGCCTCGGCTCGCCTGCATCAGCGCCGGCACCAGGGCGACGATCAGCAGGCCGGGCAGGACGTTGGTGAAGCCTAGGATCAGCGGGCCGGCCGATCCGGCGAAGCCGCCCGCGATCAGGCACGCGGTGGCGAAGAACGCGGCGGCACTCGCCGCGAACAGGGTGCGCAGGGCCGGCAACGGCCCGGCGCGGTCGCACCACAGGCCGATGCCGAGCGCTCCCAGGGTTCCGCCGGCGAAGGCGATGCCGGCCTGGAGCCGCGACAGCCCGGCGGCATCCCAGCCCTGCGCCTGGACGAGATCGACCGAGAACGGCAGCTCGAACAGCGCGAGCGCCCCGTCGACCGAGAAGCACAGGGCGACGAGCCGGAGGGCGTTCGGCCGGCGCAGGCCCAGGGCCAGCCGGCGCAGGAACCGCGCGAACGGGACCTTCCGCCCGCCCCCCGCGCTCGGCCGCCGCGCCGGCGAGAGCAGGGCGTCGCCCGGCGCCTCGCGCACCAGCAGGATCGGCAGACCGGCGAGGATGGCGGTCGCGAGCAGGCAGGCGGTGCTGAACCCGAACCCGTAGGCGGCGAGCAGCCAGCCGAACAGGCCGGCGCCGAGGCTGGTGCCGGCGACGAAGCCGGCCCGCGTGCAGGCGCTCATCCGCCCGAGCTCGCCCGGCGGGACATGGTCCATCACCATCCGGTCGCAGGCGGTGTCGAGCAGGGCGGCGAAGGTGCTGTGCACGAGGAAGACGCCCCCCAGAGCGCCGAGCGCGCGGGCGTCCGGCACCAGCAGCAGCCCGGCGAGCGCCGCGTGGCAGCCGAGGATCGCGAGCACGCTCCAGGCCCGGCGCCGCCCCATCGCGAACCCGCTCGCCCGGTCGACCAGCGGCCCCCACAGGATCGGCTGCACTGTCCAGGGCAGGCCGGCGATGGCGAAGTGGACGCCCACCTCGGCGCTCGACACGCCCTGCGCCGCAAGATGGTTGGCGAGCGCGGTCAGCGAGAACCCGGCGACCAGCCCCTGGTAGAGATAGGTGGCGAAGAACACGCCGTAGCGGGCGCCGCGATCTTGCAGGGTCGGCAGCCGCATGCCGAAGCTTGCGATCGCGACGGCGCTTCCGGCTTGCGGGGCCGCCCGCGCCGGTGGATCCTCCGCGCCGCTCATTCCCGAAGGCTCCTCATTGCGCGCAGATCCGCCCCGCTCGTCCGGCCCCGACCATACGATAACGCGCGGCAAGGCACGCGCGCTTCTCCCTCCCCCCTCTGCGGGGGAGGGAGGGCCTCGCGTCAGCGAGGGTCGGAAGAGGGGAGCGACCTTACCGGATACGGCGCTCCCCTCTCCCGACCCGCTTCGCGGGCCACCCTCCCCCGCAGAGGGGGGAGGGAAGTACGCGTTGCCGGCTTCGGCGTATGTCTTGTGAACGGTGCCTGGGTCGTCACCGAACCCGGACCCAGCATGGCGATCCGGGTGTGGAGCATCGATCTCGCCCTGTCGGCGCGCCAGCTCGCGCGCTGCGACGCGCGGCTCTCGCCCGACGAGGCCGCCCGGGCGGATCGCTTCCTGCGTGCGGAGGACCGCGACCGTTTTCGCGCGAGCCACGCGGCGCTGCGCCTGATCCTCGCCCCGGCCCTCGGCTTGGGGGGCGACGCGCTCGCCTTTACGGCGGGGCCGGCCGGCAAGCCGGAGCTGGCCGGCGCGCTGGCCGGGAGCCTGCGCTTCAACCTGTCGCATTCGGGCACCCGCGCCCTCGTCGGGGTCTCGCCCACGGCCGCGATCGGCGTCGATGTCGAGGCGGTCCGCCCGATCCCGGACGTCCTGCGCATCGCCCGCGCGCACTTCGCGCCCTGGGAAGCCGAGGCGCTGGCGGCCCTGACGTCGGAGGCGCTCGGTCTCGCCTTCACCGGTTTGTGGACGCGCAAGGAGGCGGTGGTGAAGGCGCTGGGTGCCGGCCTGTCGCTGCCGCTGGACCGCTTCGTCCTGACCCTGCCGCCGGCGCCGCCCCGCCTCGTCGCGATCGCCGGCGACGACCCGGAGGCCTGGAGCCTCCACCACCTCGAACCCGGACCCGGCACGGTCGGCGCCGCGGCGATCCGGGCGCCGGGCGCGGCCATCGCCCGCTGCGCCCTGCCGCCGGATTGGCCGGACCGCCCCCCGTGCTGATCGCCCGCGAAACGCACTGCTCCGCGAGATGCCGCTTGCGGCCCGCCCGGGTGCCGGCTATACCCCCGCTCGCTGGCGAAGCCGCCGGCCTTCGGAGTGTAGCGCAGTCTGGTAGCGCACCACGTTCGGGACGTGGGGGTCGCAGGTTCAAATCCTGCCACTCCGACCAAGTTTCCCCTCTGCAACGAGCCTTCCCGAGGCGCAGAGGATTTCCCCGACCAAACATTCGACCAAACATCGGTCGCGTTCGCGCGCCCCGGCCTATGCCTCGCGGCTGGCCGGAACGTCGACGAGGCGGCGGGTGTTCGGGGCGATGATGGACGGCCAATACCCCTGTCCGGGCTGACCCGTCATGGCGTGCGTGATGAAGCCCCGCAGCCGGTCGACCTTGTCATCGAGCCTGAGGCGAAGCTGCCCGGGGCGGACGCGCTCGGCCTCCTCGGGCCGGACGACGCGACCGTCCAGCCGCTCAAGGATCGCGGCGACCTCGTCGTCGGTGGCGAGCGGCAGGGCCTCGCGGATGAAGGGCTCGATGGCGGTGGCGTCGACGGTGCGCATGGCGTGGTTCCTTGCCCGGCGCCTGGCGCCGGTGCGATGTGAGGAACCCGCTGGGGGTGCGTGAGGCTGACCGGCCGAAGCCGCTCCCCTATGCCGTCAATGTGCGCCCCGGCCCCGCACGGGACAAGGCCCGGGTGTGTGCGGTTTTCGCACAGACCCCGTCAGGCCGCCTTGCGGACCTTCCGGCCGCCCCGGCCCATCGCCTCGCGCGCCCCTTCCATGTGGTCCGTCGCGTGGTGGCCGTACCGGCTCTGGATCATTTCGACGGTCATCCCGACGTACCCGCTCAGCTCCCACAGGTCGGTCCCGGCCTGGACGCCCCAGGTGACGGCCGTGTGCCGGAGCGAGTGGCGGACCACGTCGTCGCCGAGGCCGACGTCGTGGACGAGGTTCGCGAAGGCCTTCTTGGTCGAGCCCACCGCCTTGCCCTGCCACTCGACGACGTAGCGCTGGCCGAGGACGTGGTGCCACCGCCAGAGGTGCGCGACGAGGGCGTCGGGCATCCGGACCGTGGGCTGGCGCTTGGTCTTCTTCGCCGCGGCCCCGAGCGCCTTGCGGTGGAACAGCGCGACCCGCTTCTCGGCCTGGACGTCGAACCGGCGCTCGTACTCGACGCCGTCGACGGTGACCCGCTCCACGCGGGACTCGGTCACCGTCTCGGTCTTTAGCTCCATCCACGGCTTGCCGATCTCGGGGATGAAGCTCGCCTGGCAGATCGGGCCCGAGCGGGTGCCGGTCCGGAGCGCCACCAGGATGAACCGTGCCAGGTGCCGGCTCGGCCGCCGCGGCGTGAGGTAGGTCTCGCCCTTCCGGCTGCCGCGATGGATCGTCTGGACCTCGCGCTTGTGCCAGGCGGCGCGCACCAGGCGGGCGGCCTCCGACTTCGTGAGCCACCGGTCCCGGGCCTCGGCCTTGGCCGGCAGGGTCACCCGGACGGCGTCGCGCGTGAGCCCGTCCCGGACCGCGTCGTTCACGGCGGCGCGCAGGTCCTCAAGCTCCCGCCGGGCGCCGCCCTCGCCGACCACGCGTGCCTTGGTCGGCTTCGAGTGCCCGCGCCGGGCGGGCTTGCCGTCCTTGCCGGTTCCGAGGCGCGCATGCGTCTTCCATGGCGTCCCGACGCGGGCGGTCACGTAGGCCTTGCAGGTGGCGCTGTCCACGTCGTCCAGCGTACGCTCGCCCCACCATTCGAGGAGCGTCATCACGCGCTGCGCGAGCTCCTCGTACCGGGCGACGCCGCCCTTGAGCTCGCCGGTGACCGGGTCGGGCGTGCCCTTCTTCGCGTCGAGGTATCGGGACAGGACCTCGGCGACGAGGACCTCCCCGGCCGGCCTGCCCTTGCGGACGGGCGTGGCCTCGACCGCGGCGATGGCGAGGCTGGCCTTGTAGTCCTCTAGCTGCCGGAGCGCTTCGCGTTCCGGGCCTTCGCCAAGGCCGCAGTCAGTGCTGCGGACCTGCTTGGCCCGGTGGAGGATGATCCAAACGCCACCACGCTCGATGCCGTCGGTGCCGATGCGTCCGGGGCGGTACCAGAGATAGGGCTCGCCCCTCCTTGTGACCCCGAGCTTGCGGGGTCCCTTCCGTCGCTTGACTGCCACGCGTTCCTCCACTCGCGCAGCTGCCGGCGCGACACCTCGATGAGGCGACCGCGACGGCTCACCCTGAGCTCGCCCCGCCTGATCGCGCCGCGGAGATCCGCGACGGAGTAGGCTGGGAAGCCCCACAGGCCCTGGAGCTCGGGCGCCCAGACAGCCCGGTGGAGCGCCCACGGCACGTCGTCGCCGGAAGCGGCGAGGATCGGGCGGGCGCCCTCGGAGTGGTCAAGGGCGACGTCCAGGGATGTGATCAGGGTGTAAGTCGCGGTCATTGCGTGGAGAATCGCCTAATGTTTGGTCGCTCGCAATCGGCGATGAGCACCAGGGTTAAGATCGTGGCCCTGGCGGTCCCGGCGCCCGATCAGGCTGCCTGCAGGGCGGCGTGATCGGCGAGGCGCTGGGCGAGCGTCCGGAACCGGTGGGCCTCCGGTTCCGAGGAGATGCCGTCCGCCTTCGCGGCGCACCAGGCGGCGAGCGCAACCGGATCGCAACGCAGCGTGGAGCCGTATCCTTCGTGCGGGCAGCCCTGGGACGTCCACGACCGGACCGTCCAGTAGTTCTCAGGCGCGCCGAGGATCTCGGCGATCCGCTGCAGCGGCACCGCCCCGGGGGTCGCCGGATCGATGGGGCCCACGGCGTCGGAGACGGCCTCCGCCCGCGCCATGAGGGCATCTCGCTCCTCGTCCGAGTTCACGTCGTGCATGTCGGCCAGGACGTCGATGGCGAAATCCACGCCGCCGATGCGGATGGCGTGGACGAGCCGGCTCACGTGGTCCGGCCGGGCGTCCGAGGCGACCTGCTCGGTAATGATGTCGTTCGTTTCGTTGCGGGTCATGGATCAGTCCTTCCCTGCCAGTTCGGTCCACAAGACGATGAGACGGGCGCGACCCCAGATCCGGGCGGATGCGCCCGGATCGGTGACCGCCTCGACGGCCCTGGCCGCAGCGGGGCCGTCCCCGGCGAGGAGCGCGTCCGCCAGGGCGTCCACGATCACGGACTCGGCCTGCCAGTCGTACCCGGTCATGGCGTGCCCCCGACGCGTAGGCTGGCGACGTCCGCGCTGAGGGCGAAGCTCCCCCAGGGACTGCGCTCCGTCTCGTCGACGGTGACGAGGAGCCGGGCGCGGACGCGATCCAGGACGGCTTCGCGGATGGTCCTGGGCGCCGGCGGAACGCGTGGGCTCTCCCACAGGATCTCGACGTCCCGGAAGTCGTCATGGAACGCGATGCGGCCGCTGAGCGGGGAGACGCTGAAGTCGTCGCGCTCGACGAGATCGACGCCCTGGGCGGTGACCGCGGCCACCTTCGCGCCGTGGGCGAGGAGATGGACCATCGCGCACCGGACCTCGGGGAGGGACTGGATGCGGATGGAACCGGCGGCATCGTCCGCCGGCTGCAGGGCCATCACCTTCCCGTGCAGGAGCCCGCCCGGATCAATCAGGCTGTCGCCGCGCACGGCGATGGCGGCGGTTTCATCGGCGGTCAGCCGGATTTCCTGGCCGTCCTGCAGGCCGAGGGTCATGCCGGTGCCGTTGCCCTGCGACCACATCGCGATGAGGGGGTTCGGCAGGTCCTCGAACATGCCGAAGATCGGATGGGGTGGCCGGCCGATGCGGTTCGCGCCGGGGGTGAACGTCATCCCGAAGGCGATCTGCGGGATCATCGCGAGCACGGGGCTGAGGGGAGCCTCTCTAGTGCGGATCTCGAAGCTCTCGACGTCACCGAACTGTCTCCAGGTCCGGTCCTGCCCATCGAGAATGCGGAACATGACCTGACCGGGGGCGAGCCGATAGACCGGCTCCGTCGCGCGACGTTCCTCGGCCTCACGCATCCGACGTTCGCGGGCTTCCTGGGCCTCCCGCCTCGCAGCGTCGATGGCGGCCTGCACGTCGGCCGGGACGCGGTCGTGCCGGAAGGTCCGCCCGTCTGGACCGAGGACGATATCCTTCGTCCGGCAGATCAGGTCCTTGCCGGCCGCCTTGAAGGCGGACACCAGGTGTCGGACTTGCATCGCGGCGTGCTTGCCCGGATCGTGGTTATGCGGGCCCTTGGCGCTGTCGATGTCGTTGTCTGTGATCTGGACCGTCAGGCGTGAGGCGCCCTCGGCGTCCCGCAGGGACCAGATCGCGTCGTCCGTGATTTCCTCGCCCCCGCACAGGTAACGGTAATCGCCGTCCCCGACGCAGTGGGACATGGCGGCGCCCTCGCGCTCCAGCGCCTGGCGCGTCATGAGGCGGACCCAAAACCATCCCTCGTCCGCCTCGATCCGGTCGACGGTGCCCTTCTCGCCCGCCTTGGGCAGCCCCGGGGCGGTCACTGACGCGTCCCCCGCTCGTCGGCCAGCATCAGCTCGTGGAAGACGTCGTTGGCGACCGACGTGATCTGGTCCGTCGTCATGATGACCCGCGCCTCTGCGACGGCCCGGATGTCGGCCCTGATCCAGGCGATGGCGGTCGCCCGGTCGAGCCCCTTCTCGACCGCGAGGTCGACGGCACGCGCGAGGTCGCGCGTGCCGAGCGGCGCCGCGCCCTCGATGAAGGCGATCTCGGCTACGGCGTCCTCGAACGAGAGTGCGCCATAGGGGTCGATCTGCCGGGGCGGGGCCACGGGCTCCTGGGCCGCCGGTTCGGCGGGGACGTCCGCCGCCGTCTTCATCTGATCCATCGCATCCGCCTGGGCCGCCTTGACGCGGGCGGAGACCTCTCGACGGGCGTCAAGGAAGCCGGCGAGACGCCCGGTCCCGGCCAGGCCGTAACGCCTCCACCGCGAATACAGCGCAGCGGGCGGGACACCGTAGCGGGCCGCCAGGACGACCATGGCCTCGCCGTCAGCGTGATCGGCCCGGACGGTGGCCTCGTCGGGCCACCGGAGGCGGCGCGAGGCGGTAGGGGGAATGGTCTCGGTCACGGCGGGAGCCTCTTCGGCGGGAACGGGATCGGGAAGGGGAATGGCGAGGGTGACGGCATCCTCGGCCGGAGCCGGGGCGGCGACGGGGGCGATGTCCGGGAACACGGCCTCGACGGCCGACTGGGGCAGGCCCGCGAGGGCGTCGCGCAGGGCGTCGTCGACCGGGGGGAGGATGTAGCGTCCGGTCATGGGCTGATCCGGAACCAGGGCGAGGGCCCCCACCAGGACGTCGCAGACCGCTCGGGCGTGGGCGCGCTTGGCCTCGCGCTCGGCGACGGCGGTTGCGTCGCCGGCATTGATGCGCCGTCCCAGGCATCCCTCGGCGACGCGCTCGCCGTGGCCCTTGGGCAGGTCGAGACCGCGCTTGAAGTACAGCGCCCGCGTCGCGTTTTTCCCGACGCCGAGGGCGTGATCGACGGCCGCCATCGATCCGAGGACGTGCGTCGCCTCGACCGCCACGGCCTCCAGTCCATCGAGGGCGCTCGTCCGGACGTGCGTCGCCTTCGATGCAATGCCAGTTCGGGCGCGCCCCGACCTGGCGATGGCCATCAGGGTGCGCTTCTCGCACCAGTGCCACCTCTCCTGCGCGGCCTCGACGCCTTTCGTCGAGATGATCCGGGCGACGACGGCGGGATCGGGCGTCGCGTAGATGTGCGCGTCGACCGTCTGTCCGCGCCTCACGGGCGGCCCCCGTCGATCTCGACATACGAGATGACCTTCATCAGCCCGAGGGCGACCAAGATCCTCGGGCCGGGGAGCTTGGCCCCCTTGAGCACGTCCGAGACGTACGTGTGACACGTGTCGTGCTGGTCGGCGAATGCGCGGACAGACCCCGCTTCCTCGGTTCGTTCCCGTAGCAGGGCGACAACCCGCTCCGTCTCTGGAGTGGCCATGGATGCGATCCTTCGACTTTCGAAGCAAGTATTGAGTGCGTGCACCGGCGACTCCGGGGCACCCAAACAGCCTACACGCCTCCAAATCGAAAACCATGGGGGTGCGTCACCTTGGTCATAGGCCACATGGCCTAGTCGGACGGCCCCACAGAGTGTGATCGGTACATTGTACCGGTCGTCGTCGTCTTTACCGGAGCTTGCCCATTACAGATGGGCTGTGGTTTAATCCTGTTAGCCAACAGGACTCCAGGACAGCCCCCGCCATGGTCACCCTCGCCCTCCTCCTCATCGGCCTCGCCTTCATCGCGGCGCAGGCCTACGCGGCCTCGGCCCGGCCGCTCCCCGTCGCCGAGGCCATCCCCGTTTCCGCGCTTGGCCTCGCCTGGCGCCGGGACCGGGAACTCAAGACCCGGTACGGCGACCGCGTGCTCTGGATTGGCCTCGGTGATCCGGCCATCTACAGCCGGGCGTACAACGTGGCCCGCACGGCACTCCGGGACGCCGGGTACTCGTGGACCGACGACAGGACAGAGGCCCGCGAGGGCGTCCTGACGCCGTGCTGCTGGGAGCCCATCCCCGCGGACGAAGCCGCCGCCGAGGCCGCCATCGCCGCCGCCGAGGCCGCCATCGTCGCCGAGGACGAAGGCAAGGCGCGTGTCCAGGCCTACCTGCGTGAGCGTGAGATCAAGGAGGCGGAGGCGAACGGGCCCGGCCGGCAGGCCGACCTCGATGCGCTGCGGGTCTCCCTCGACAAGCTGTTCTGGGCCTGGCCGACGAAGAAACGCCTGCTCGCCGATACGCTGCTAAAGGAGCCGCTGGGCGTCGGCGGGTACCCGACAATCGGGGGCGCCAAGGTCGCCCGGACCCTCGTCCGCCAAGTCGACGAGGCCATAGAAAAAGTGCGCGACCGCCTGGCCCGAGACCCCAGCCACGATTGGCTGGCCCGGGCCCAGGTGCCGGGTGTCCTCCAGGCGGTGCACACGGGCGTCAAGATCCTCTGTTCCTTCGACGAGGACCGCGCCTCGATCCGAAACGATGCGGGTTGGGGCAAGAGCCACACCCACGTGGGCCACGTCCTTGGCTCGCTGAAGGAGCTCTCAACCATCGAGGGCAGCCAGGCGCTGGCCGCCGTCTGGCGGCACCGGCGACAGCTTCGCCCGGAGCTCAGGGCGGAGATCTTCGGGTCGGCGGAGGCCTGATCGTGGCTGAGCAATTGTCCTTCATGGATGCCGTCGACGCGGCCCTGACGACCGGGTTCCCCTGCGGGTCATGGTGGTGGCCCGCCTGGAAGGCGGGCGACCCGCTCCCCCCTGGCTGGCGCCCGCCCGTCCCCGGGGCGGACAACCCGAAGCCGAGGCTCCCGGCGGAGGCTTCGCCTGGGGATGCCTGCCAGAGTGACGAGATCGACATGGAGGTCGCCAAGGCCGTCGACGCGTGGCGGCCGGATGGGATGGCGAACCCGCTCATCGGCATCCACGAAACCCGTCGGTTGGCATGCGGCGCGGCCTGGGCGCGCCTTGAGGCGTGGGACGGTGGGCTGTGCCAAGCGACCGTGCGGGACGGCCTCATCGAGTGGACGCGCGTCCCGGGGGCTGGGGCACTCGTCCCGCTGGAGGGACGGTGGACGCGCGGCCCCGCCGAGGAGGCCTGGGACGAGGAGGCGCAGGACTGGAAGCCGGCGACGGCGGACGCGGATGTCAGGGACGAGCCGGAGGTCGATCCGTTCGACGGCACGCGGCCCGTCCGGCTTGCCTCCCCCGAGTACATAGAGGAGCTCTTCAGCAGGCAGGCGTCCGTCATAGCCTCCCGGGATGCGCTATGGGGACCGATGGACGCCCTGGTCGAGGCCGGGCTGGCGACGATGCGGCAGACGGGACAGCGGGGGACGACAACGGGCCGGTGCTACGTCGACCTGGCGCCCTCGGCGTCCGAGGCGCTGACGCTGTTCTACAATTCGAGGGCGGGGTATCCGCGCGACGTGAGCCTGAGACTGGCGCCCGGCGCAGATCCCGACAGCGAGATCGTCCGGAAGGTCGAGGCGATCCTGGGCGTCACCGCGCTGCCAGCGGGAAATCCGCGACCGCCGACCGGGGGTGCAGGGTAATTACGACTTCGTGGCCGAGGAAGTGGGCGACGGCGAAAAGCCTGTCCCATCCTCAGCGCGTGAGATTGCCTGCCCGGAGCTCGCCCCGGGTCGTCGGGTCCCGCATTCCCTCGGGGTGGAGCAGCCGGCACGGCTTGGCCGACGGGATGGCGCTTCGGACGTCGTGACAGAAATTTATGACGTCACCGCGGAAGGCCCCGGCGAGTTGCGCGGCGAGGCCGTCCTGGGCCTTGGCCGCGTCGACCCGTCCCCGGGGCGCGTCGTGGCGGGAAACCAGTTCATCGCCCCGGACGCCGTGGAGGGGGCGGGCACCCATAATCGCGGCTGCGAGGGTCGCACTGGCCACCTCTTCGTTCTGACAATGTTGTGATTCAGATCTGCAGCCGTCTGGATCACTAATCTCCACCTGAACTGCATGCTTTGCGGCGAGACGCCCGGCGAGGATGTCGCTTGCGACCTTGAAGTCGTCCGTCGACCGCATGGTCTGGGTGGCGATGGCCTGGACCTTCGCGAGCAGGTTCTTGAAGCGATGGCTGACCTCGCGTGTCCAGAGCTGTTGCTGCTCCTCCGCCGCGATCCGGGCCAGTTCGGCGCGCCCTCGCTCCGCCGCGGCTCGCGCGAAGACGATGTCCCGCTCCGTCCAATCGCGCGGATCGGCATCGTGGAGGCACAGGACGCCAACGAGGCGTCCCTCGGCCATCGCGGGCACGTCGAGAAGCGAGGCGATGCCGTAGAGGCCGAGTTCCATCGCCTTCGACGCCGTCCGGGAGTCCGCGCGGACGTCGGGGATGACCACGGTCTCGCCGCGGCTCAGGTCTTCGGCGTAGGTGCCGTAATTCGCGAAGCGATGGCGCCCGACGACGCTGCGCTGTCCGGGACGCGTCCAATCACGCTCGAACACGATGGCCCCTGCCGACGGGTCGACGATTCCGTAAGCGGCCCGCGACAGGGCGAGGGCACGCCCGGCCATCTCGGCGGCCCGGGCGCCGACCTCCGTGGGGTCGGCGATGCCCCGCAGGCGTTCTATTCAGGGCCACGAGCCCGGCCTGGCGCTCCACATCCCGCTTCGTCTCCGTATGGTCGCGGGATACGACCAACAGGCGGTCCGGCCGCCCGTCCGAACCGGCGATGGGGGTGACCATCACATGCCAATACTTGGATATGCCGGGCCTCGTGTCGGCCCACCCCTCGAAGCGAGCGGGGGTCCCCGCCCTCGCCGTCGACACCGCCTGACGGGCCTTTGCCCCGGCGGACCCCGTCCATGACCGATGCCAGGAGGATCCGGCGATGGCACCGAAGTCGTCGATCCCCATCAGGCTCATGCCCGGTTCGTTCATGAAGACGAGGTTGCCTTCGAGGTCGAGCACCATGATGCAATCGGGAGACGCCGCGAGGACGCCCTGGATGAGCGCCTCGCTCGGCCGGAGCCGCAACGCGGTCTCCTTCTCGGCAAGCGAGGCGCGACGGGCCTCGAACAGGCTTATGACCCGATCGCCCAAGGCGGTCAGGATCTCCGCCTGTGAAAGCGTGGGGCCGGTCTCGCGAGGCTCGCGGTCGATGACGCACAGCGTTCCGAGCCCATGGCCGGAAGCGGTACGCAGGGGCTCCGCCGCATAGAAGCGCATCGCAGAGGGGCCCGTGACGGCGGGGTTCGCCATCGTGCGCGCATCCCGGGTCAGGTCGGGTATGACGAACAGGGTGGGCTCGGGCAGGGCATGGACGCAGATCGACCGGTCCAGCGGCGTCTCCATCTCGTCGAGGCCGACGCGTGCCTTGAACCACTGCCGCTTGGATGTGACGAGGGTGATCATGCCGATGGGCGTGCCGCAGAGCTTGGTCGCCAGGCGCACGATGCCGTCGAAGGCCTCCTCGCCGGGCGTATCGAGGATGCCGTACCGGACCATCGTGGCGAGGCGCTCTGTATCATCGACGCCGTTCCCTCCCGGGGTGTGTCCAATGCACTCGCCGTTCATGTCCCGGCAGCAACCATCCCCGGCCGGGGGACTCATGGCCTGAACGCCGAGGATGAAGCGCCGCCAGCCTCAGGTCGAGATGGCAATGGACGCCGTCGGGACCGAGGGCCAACGTGACGCCGCCATCGAGTTGCCGCATGAGCGCATTCTCCAGGAAGCGGCGCCCGAACCCCCTGCGGGTCGGTATCCCGCGCATCCGGTCGTGCCGCTCGACCCAGTCGAGGTGAAGGCACGGGCCTCGCCCGTCGCCAGAATCCGCCGTCTCCCAGGTGACGGAGAGGTGACCGTCGATCCCGGCCAACGCCCCGACGGTCAGCGCGTTCAGGGTCAGTTCGTTGAAGGCGAGCCCGAGCGACACCGTCGCCTCCGGTCCGAGCCGCACCGTCGGTCCCGTCATCCCGATGCGGTCGGGTTCGGCGAAAGGCGCCGGGTTGCGCGTGATGAGGTCGCGAAGCTCGACCCCCTTCCATTGCCCCCTCTCCAGCAGGTCATGGGCGCGCGACAACGCGACCAGCCGCGTCTCGAAGAAATGCTTGAACGCGACCGGGTCGGGCGAACTGCGCAGGGTCTGGCTGACGAGCGATTGAACGGTCATCAGGGTGATCTTCACCCGATGGTTCAGCTCGTCCTTGAGCCGCCGCTGCTGCCGCTCGGCCGCCCGGCGGTCGGAGATGTCGCGTGCGATCTTGGAGGCGCCAATGACCCTGCCGTTGCCGTCCCTTATCGGCGAGACGCGCAGGAGGATGTCGACGACGTGCCCGTCCTTGTGCCGGCGCTGGATCTTATAGGCCTCGACGCGGTCGCCGTGGCGGATGCGGTCGAGGATGTCGGGGTGACCTCGAAGGCGGTGGAAGCCCAGAAGGCGCGTGCCTGCTGCAGGTGGGGATCAACAGCCGCGCGCACATCGTCCATTTCGCCATCCTCCAGGGATGGCTGCAGGGCGAGATCACCCCTCGCTAGTAGTCCAAATCTGACGCTTGGTGCCCACCAGCGAAGTCGGTAACGGGTGGGAAGCGGGAGTTGGCCACTTGCCTCGAAGCGGACGTTCCGTCTGCGACCCAAATAGGTCACCCCTCGCCCATCGAAAGCTACTCGAAAACAGTCATTTCGGGTCGAGCCAACGAACTTTCGCGCGGTTCAGTCCAGGCTGCCGAACCCCACGGTTTCCCGGGTCCAGGCAATCGCCTGCTCGCTCATGCTGATGCCGAGACCGGGCTGCGTCGGCACAATCATCCGACCGTCCTTCAACTCTAGACGCTCGTTAAACAACGGCTCCAACCACTCGAAGTGCTCGACCCAGGGCTCACGTTGCATCGCTGCGGCGAGATGGATGTGCAGTTCCATCGCGAAGTGCGGTGCGATAGTCAGACCAGCGAATTCAGCGAGCGTGGCGATCTTGAGGAACGGCGTGATACCGCCGACCCGGGGGGCATCCGGCATCAGGAAGTCCGCTCCGTTCTGCCGGATGAAGTCCCAGTGCTCGGAGACGCTGGTGAGCATTTCGCCGGTGGCGATCGGCGTGTCGAGCGCAGCCGCAAGCGCTGCGTGCCCGGCGGCGTCGTAGCAATCCAGTGGCTCCTCGATCCAGATCAGGTTGAACCGCTCGAAGATGCGGCCCATCCGCATGGCGGTCGGCCGGTCCCATTGCTGGTTGGCGTCGACCATCATTGGGAAGGCATCGCCAAGGTGCTCGCGCACCCGCGAAACGCGCGCGATGTCGAGGGCCCAGTCCGGCTGGCCGACTTTGAGCTTGATGCCGCCGATGCCCTTCTCACGGGAACGGTCGGTGTTGACCAGCAGCTCGTCCAGCGGCGTGTGAAGGAAGCCACCGGAGGTGTTGTAGCAACGAACTGCCTCGCGTTGCGCACCGAGCAGTTTGGCCAGCGACAAGCCGGCCCGCTTCCCCTTCAGGTCCCATAGTGCCACGTCGAAGGCGCCGATAGCCTGAACGGCAAGGCCGCTGCGGCCGACCGAGGCGCCCGCCCAGGCGAGCTTGTCCCAAGCCTTGCCGATGTCGCTCGGATCCTCACCGATGAGCGCTGGCGCAATCTCGCAGGCATGGGCGAACTGTCCCGGTCCGCCGGCCCGCTTGGAATAGCTGATGCCGAGGCCGCGATGTCCCGCGCTTGTCTCGATCTCGCAGAACAGGATCGCGATCTCGGTCATTGGCTTCTGGCGCCCGGTGAGCACCTTGGCGTCGCTGATTGGGGTCTTAAGCGGCAGGTAGACCGAGCGCAGGCGGATCCCAGTGACGGTCTCGTTCATGTTCTTCTCCGGCGTTCAGTCATTGTCGGTAGCCGACACGTTTGGGCGCTTAGGCCTGCGCGGTATGGAGAGATGCCGGCCGGACCAATGGCCTGTCCGTGGCTTGCTCATCTTCTCCGATCTCAAGCCGCTTCAGTGGCCCGACGACGACGAGGTAGGATAGGGCACCGATCAGCGCGACCGTGCCGATGTAAACGAGCGCCAGGTCGAAGGAGCCCATCTCCTTGACGATGATGCCGATGGCCAGCGGCGTGACAATGCTGGCGAGGTTGCCGCACAGATTGAAGATGCCCCCGCTGACACCCATGATCTGCTTTGGCGACACATCGCCGACGATGCACCAGCCGAGATTGCCGATGCCCTTGGCGAAGAAGGCGATGCTCATCACAGCGATCACGAACACGTCGGACTGGACGTAGTTCGCAAGCACGATTGTGCTGGAGAACATCAGGCCAAGGATGATCGGGAGCTTGCGCGCGACGGTCAGGCTGAACCCGCGCCGCAGCAACCAGTCCGACCAGAGGCCACCGGCCAGCCCACCGAGGAACCCGCAGATCGCCGGGATCGCGGCTACGAGGCCGACCTTGAGGATCGACATGCCGCGCGCTTCGAGCAGGTAGGTCGGAAACCACGTCAGAAAGAACCACGTAATCGTCGTCAGGCAGAACTGCCCGATGTAGATGCCGATCATCATGCGGTTGCCAATCAGCGCCTTCACCTCGGACCACCGGATCCGATCGCGCTTGTCCCCCATGTTCGGCAGGCCACCGCCCGCCTCGATGTAGTCGAGTTCGGCTTGGTTTACGCCTTTGTGGTGACGCGGCTCCTGTACGTAGACGAGCCAGATGATGCCGAGGACGATGCCCACGCCGCCGGCCCAGAAGAAGATCGCCTGCCAGCTATGGGCGTGCAGGATCCACGTCATGATCGGCGTGAACACGGCGAGCGCGAAATACTGGGCCGACTGGAAGATCGAGGTCGCGAAGGCCCGTTCCTTGGTCGGGAACCACATCACGGTCAGCCGGCTGTTGGCAGGAAAGGCCGGCGCCTCGGCGATGCCCATGAGGAAGCGCAGGGCGAAGAGCGCGACGAACGTGAAGGTGACGAGGTGCACGAGCCCCTGCATCATCGTGAGGGCCGACCATAGGATCAGGCCTGTCCCGTAGACCAGACGGGCGCCGTACTTGTCGAGCACCCAGCCGCCGGGGATCTGAAGGGCCGTGTACGCCCAGCCGAACGCCGAGAAGGCCAAACCCATCGTGATGGCGTCGAAGCCGAACTCAGTTCGCATGGCGGAGGCGGCCACGGACAAGGTGGCTCGATCGACATAATTAAACGTTGTCGCCAGAAAGATCAGCGCTAGAATGACATACCTGATCTTGGTACTGTGCAGACCCTGCCTCTCTTGAGACATGACTTTCCTCCAGAAAGGCTGAGCCATTCTCGCAGGAACTAACTACCAGCGGTGGCTGTTTGCCGAACCCCATTCATGCGGCGGCAAGATAATGCCGTCCAACTCAATTGCTGGATCGATCGATACCGAACTTGCATCGATGTCTCGTGAGGCAACTTGGCTGGCGCAGTACGAACGTCTGCCCTGGCCCTTAATGCGCGAGTAGCAGACAAGCTGCTTTCCACCCGACACGGACGTAGATCATCCTCACCAAGGTGCCGCGAAGCGGACCTTCTGAGGTTCTGCGAAGGGTCGAAAGCGGACGGGGACGGTGTTCTGGAAATGGTACGCCTTTCTCAGACTGGCGCTTGCGACCGCTCTCAACCCAAATAAATCACCACCGATAGATTCCCGCCCCTGGGCCGATGTCCCCTGTCGCGCCACATCAACGGCCGAAGTTAAGGGAGTAGTATCATCGTGGCAATTCAAGCACGAACGGGAGGCCTGTCCCCGGCCCAGGCCGCGGTACTTGCGATCGGCGCCGTCACGGCGGCGCTTTTGATTGGACGGCGCGCGAGCCCGACGCCTGAACACCCTCGAACGCAGCGGTGGTATCGTCGTCTCGACAAGCCGAACTACGCGCCGCCGTCCTTTGTCTATCCGGTCGCTTGGACCGGCATCCAGGCGTCGCTCGCCTATGGCGGCTACCGGCTACTGCGTGCCGAGGGGTCGCCCGAGCGGACGACAGCCTTGGCGTTTTGGGCTGCGAACCAAGTCGGCATCGCGGGCTGGAGTGAGGTGTTCTTCGGTCATCGCTCGACGGGATGGGGCGCCGTCGCCTCGGCCGCGCTGGGCGCAAGTGCAGTTGGCTACGTGGCTGCGGCCAGTCAGGCCGACAAGACCGCCGGTAAGCTCGGCACCCCGCTGGTCGCGTGGGTGTCATTCGCGACGCTGCTCGCCGAGGAGATCTGGCGGAAAAACGACTAAGCCGTGTTCCGTATGTGCGTGTTACGCGAATGACCGGTCGAAGATAGCCTCGGACATCGACCATACGTCCCGAAGCGGCCGTTCCGCCTCCGACCCGAGCCGGTCGCAGAACTCAATTTAAGCCGAGCCCGAAAGCGGTCCTTCGACTCACCCCAGTTCAAGCCGCTTTCGCCCATGACGGCCATCCACAGCGTACACCTATCGTCCTGAAAGCAGACCTCGCTCGTTGTGCTGGCAGGCGGTGTGATGGAGGAACTTCGCCTCCACCCCCTGCTTTCCAAACCGAGCGCGCAACGTTCGGCATCGGGACGACCTAAATGCCGCGGGTAGACGATTTTCCGTCGTTGCCCCGATCCACACCGCAGCCCTCGAAGACACGGGACAAGCGATGAAATTCTACTGGGGACCGCACACCTGCGCGATCGGCATTCACATCCTGCTGGAGGAGATCGGCAAGCCCTATGAGAGCGTGAAGATGGATGTCGCCGGCGGCGAGGCCGGAAGAGAGCCGTTCAAGACGATCAACCCGAAGGGCAAGGTCCCCGCCCTCGTGCTTGCCGACGGGACGATCATGACCGAGTACGGCGCGATCGCCACATGGCTGGCTCGCACCAACCCGGACAAGGCGCTGATCCCCGCCGACCCGGAAGCGGAGCGTCGGGGCATCGAGGTCATGGACTACGCCATCGGTACGCTGCATCTGCAGGGGTTCGGACGGCTGTTCAAGACAGCGAACTACGAGCCGCAGGACATGCTGCACCAGACGCTCAAGCTCGGGCAGACCTCGGTGAAGGAACAGGGTCGCGCGATCATCGACGAGGCTCTAGCTATCCTTGATCGGCAGATGGCATCCCGCCCTTACGTCGCGGGCGATGCGTTCACGATCGGCGACAGCGCGTTGTTCTACGCGACACGCTGGGCGCCGCAGGAGGGCATCGCACTCCCACCCAACCTCGCCGGGCATTACAAGCGCATGATCGCACGGCCGGCCGTGACGCGGGTGCGCAGGATCTGGGGCGAGAAGTGATACAGCGGCACCTTTCAGCCGGCTGTTTGAGTGGCGGCCGTCTGTTTATCGAATTTGTGGCCCGATAACGGACCGACCGTAAAACACCCGATCCGGTCGTGCAGCGGGCGCACCGGTCCCGACCCAACCCAGCTGCCGTTCGGCCCCCATCAGTAATCGCCCACCCCCTCGAACAGTCCGCGGAAGTGGCTTCGATCGGCTCGACGAAACCCATCATCATTAGCCCAGGGATTTCCTGATCGCTGTTGGCATAGCGGCGTAGTCCGCCCGCAGCGTCAGCCGGTAATGTTAGCTCGGCCGCAGCTTACCCTTCATCCTCTCTAACCCTTACAACGCCTTCGGCTTCCGGGGCCGGATACCGATCTGATCAGCTATAATCCCGCTATGTAAAGCATAACGAGGCCGGCGGCGGTATCGACGGTCCGGTGTCCCACCTCATGCCCTGATCGCGCTGGTAGACCACAATATCAGCGCCTAGCTAGCTGGTGCTTCTGCCGACATCTCGCGTAGCGTAGCCAAGCGCAAGCGTTCAACCGCCCCGGAGGGACTGCTGGGCAGGGGCGGCCTCGAAGGCGCAAGCACCTATCGAGTGCATCCCGCGCGGTGCCTCTCAAATTGCTGTAAGGCGCGTTCAGGGCGCCGCCAGAACTAAATCCGGCGAGGCGCCAATCACCCATCCTATCAAAATTCTCATCCTCAGAAAATTTTATCCCCCCTCTATGACCAATCTAGAGTCATATTCATCATTTGATCATTGATGAAACTCATTTGATTGGGTGATTTTTTTAAGGAATTGTTCTTGGAACTCAGCTTATATAAGCGGGTGCCCCTGCCTATTCGTTCGGAGTTCGCCTGTGCGCCTGTTCGTCACTCCCTTACGTGCGCTTTTCGATATTATCGATCGTTCAAATGCCCGTATCACGTTCGCTCCTGACGGCAAGATTTTGGATGCCAATGACAATTTTCTTGGTCTCGTTGGCTATACATTGGTCGAGCTGAAGGGACAGAACCACCGGAACCTCGTCCCTCCTGCGGAGCGCGATGCACCGGCCTATCATGCGTTCTGGGATGCTTTGTGTCGGGGCGAGGTGCAGACCCGCGAGTTCAAGCGCGTTGCCAAGGACGGTCGCGACGTGTGGATCCAGGCGACCTACAATCCAATTCTTGATCGCGCCGACCGCGTCCGCAAGATTGTGAAGTTTGCTACCGATATCACGGCCGAAGTCCAGCGTGCGATCGACCAGGAAGGCCAACTTGCCGCTCTGAACCGCTCGCAGGCGGTCATTGAGTTTGCCCTCGACGGCACTGTCCTGACCGCAAATCTGAACTTTCTAGGTACGCTAGGCTACCAACTCCATGAGATCCGTGGGCAGCATCACAGCCTGTTCGTCGATGCCAACGAGCGGAAGGAGGAGGCCTATCGCAGCTTCTGGGCTGATCTTAGTCAGGGCAAGTTCAAATCAGGTGAGTTCCGGCGGATCGCCAAGGACGGTCATGAAGTCTGGATCCAGGCGACCTACAATCCGATCAGCGACCGAGATGGCATCCCGTTCAAGGTGGTGAAGTTCGCTACCGATATCACGGCACAGGTTCACGAGCGACAGCGTCGAGCCAGAGCGCAGCACGCGATCGGCGCTGCCCTCGATGCGATCGGCCATGCAGTAGAGAATGTCACTCGTCAAACGGTCGACGCAGCAGGCACGGTGGGGCAGGTCTCGAACGACATCCAGTCTGTCGCCTCTGGCGCTGAGGAGCTGTCGGCGTCGGTTGGCGAGATCAGTCAGCAGGTAAGCCATGCTGCACGAATGGCTGGACAGGCGGTTGAGCAAACACAGCGCACGGGCAGCATCGTTGCTGGCTTGAGCGACCAGGCGGCGCAGATTGGCGATGTCGTGACCCTGATCCAGGGCATCGCGGCCCAGACCAACCTGCTAGCACTGAACGCCACCATCGAGGCGGCTCGCGCCGGCATGGCGGGCAAAAGCTTCGCCGTGGTTGCCTCCGAGGTGAAGGCGCTAGCCGAGCAGACGGCCAAGGCGACCGACCAGATCCGTGGGCAGATTGTAGCGACCCAGACCGCTGCGCGCGAGGCGGTCAATGCCATCGGCTCGATCCAGGCGACAATCCGCTCGCTCGATGAGGTCTCAGGTGCCATCGCCGCTGCGGTCGAGGAACAATCCGCGGTGACTCGGGAGATGTCAGGCAGCATGCAAACGGCCGCGCATGGGGTAACGACGATTGCCAGCGGCATGGAGGACATCGCCCGAGCGAGCGAGCAGGTCGATCAAGCGACCCGCAAGGTACGCCAAGCTTCCCAGGCCGCGGCCTGAGGCCATCTCGATACGCCGGAATCAGGTGAGCGCGACTATCATTCCTCTCAAGCGTCAGTCCAAGCCGCCGGTGATGAACCTCCGCTCCGACAGGGTCGAGAAGGTGCTGGCAGCGGATCTACACCCTGCCACCTTTCGACATGGCACTCGACGTAGCGCTGGGGGCGTCCGCTGCTTTCGCCAAACCACACGACAAGCCAGAGGCGAGAGTGGCCGAGACCCGCGCGGCAGCCCTTCCCGCACTGAGAGCAGTGATTGAGCACATACGTACCGCCGAGCCTAGCGAGGACACCCGCGCCCTCGGGCTCGGGTGGTAGGCAAGATGCTACGGTGATGCGGAGAGTGTGACACGCCAATCATCAAATGAGAGCGCCTACCCCGGAGCATCCTGGCAAGATCCCTGCTCACGGGGCGGTACAGGACGATCAATATGGCGCTGAGTGGTCCCCCCCCGGCCGCGTGCCGGCACATGGACATGTTGATCGATCTGCTGAGCAAATTTCCGACCGGGCAAAGTGACCAAGCGGTTCGGGCGATGATCGAGCAGTTAGATATGCTGGAGTACGAAGCGCGGTGGCAGGGGGCCAGTCCCGTAACCCTCTCTGCCATCCAGGGGGCGAAAGTTCTCCTGGACGTTTCCGAACTGCAGCCTCGCCGCATGCGTGCGTTGTCATCTCCACATGATCGACGACGCATCATAGGCGCGAAGCATTGAGGCGCCCCGGTACGGCCGACCACGACATCAGGGCGCATGACCGACATATTACATCCCCCGCTACGGCTAGAGCTCGACCGTCTTCTCCGCTTCAGGGTCGCTGGAGCCATTCCTGTTCGAATTGAGTCGCGGGTAGCGGTGAGGCGCGCAGTCTGATTCGGTGGGGCGCTTTCGAAGGAGAGCGCGATGCCCTCATCTATATCAGGTGTCGGACTGCAAGGCGGGAGCGCAACTTTTCAAGCGCTCGCCGGCCTGTCAGCTCATGCTGGCCGGCAAGAGCTACGACAGCGACGCCATCCGCCGTCAGATCGGGGCAACAGGGGTAGCGCCCAACCAAGGAGCGCATAATAACACCTGACTATGAAGCAGATGCGTCCAGGAGAAAACCGCTCAGCTTAAGATCGAGCCGTATAATTACGAGGCCCTCCTGATCTTTGACCTCCATATGCCACGGCTCTCCGCTTAGCATCTGCTCTGCCTTGGCCTTAATGAGATCCCCGGCGAAACGAAATGCCTCAACACCGGCGGCTCGCATGTTCAAGAATTCAACACCCTCATCGTCCGAGCTATGATCGTCGTCATAGACGTGAAAATAATACCGAAGCATTCAACACTCCGCACAATCAGGCGGAAGCGATTTTTCGCCTACGTTCGCCAGAACCTACCAGTATCAGATTGAGAGGAAGGAAAATACATCAAAAGTGTGATTTATCGACCATCGCCGAACATTCAGCTCCTAATCGAAGAATTTTTGAATGCTGATAGGATAGATCAGAGGGTAAAATTTATGCGCTATGGGTTATTAAGTCATCAAATGATGAAATCCTGAAGGTTTTTTTTGGTATACGGTCCCGATATCCATATATAAGTCGAGACGTGATGCAGCATGCACTGACCCGAAAGCTGGAATGCTTCGAGGCCCTGTCGGATGAAGATCGACAGGCCCTGGAGGGTCTGGTGCCACGCATCCGGCAGGTCGGTGCACGAGTCGATTTGATCCAAGAGGGTGACGAACCAGAGAACGTTCATCTAATCCTCGACGGCCTCGCTTGCCGCTACAAGGTGCTGCCGGATGGCAAACGCCAGATTATGGCCCTGATGGTCCCAGGGGATTTCTGCAATCTGAATGTGTTCATCCTCGATCAGATGGACCACAACATCGGCACGATCTCCGCGTGCCAGGTCGTCGACATACCGCGTCGGGCAGTCGACGAGATCACTGGGTCTCACCCCCAGATAACTCGGGCCTTCTGGTGGTGCGCCCTCGTCGATGAGGCGGTGCTGCGCGAGTGGTTGGTCAATCTTGGTGGCCGTACACCGGACCAGCGTCTCGCTCATCTCCTCTGCGAACTGCTGGTCCGGCTCGATGCTGTTGGGAAGGTCACGAACGACAGCTACGCCTTCCCGTTCACGCAGGTGGAGCTTGCGGATGCGATGGGCCTCTCTGCCGTTCACGTGCACCGCACGTTGCGAGAGCTTCGTGATCTCGGCCTGATTACGATCAAACAGCGCGTTCTGACGATCCACGATGTCGAGAGACTGAAGGCGTTCTGCCGGTTCACGCCGAACTATCTCCATCTCAAGAACACCCGTTGGGGTGCACGCCGGAGCGAGCCATGGCTGAATCAGCTCCGCGGAGGTTAGACATGGATGCGCGAGACAACGTCGAGACGTTGCTCGTGCTGCAGCCGATCATGGTCGATACTAGCAGCCCAGATTGCGAAGGGCGACTGGTCCTAGCCAACGGCTTGCTGATCGTGGTGTTGGTGCGCCTCGATACCCCGGGCCACGAAATGGGCAAGGGCTGGTTCGTCGAGGCGGCCTTCGGACGGCTTTTCGGGATCTCAGCGCCGATCTTCGCCACGCTGGAGGAGGCAACGCGATGGCTGCGACAGCACCAAAAAGCGTGACCGAACTCGGGACGTTGCAGAGCTTACTTCGCTCGGATGACACGAGGCCGTTCCCGCAAAGGCCACGCGCAGCTATGAACGCGCTCATTCAGAAGCTCGAACACGCATGCGATCTTGATGAGGCCGACAGAGTCGCGCTCCAGTCACTCTTGGACACGACTTGGCAGGTCGAGGCAGACTACGATCTCAGCCGTGAGGGGGACCGCCCTGAGGCTGTGCTGCTCATGGTGGAAGGCCTCGCGTATCGCTACAAAATCCTGCCCGATGGCAAGCGCCAGATCCTGGGCCTGCTGCTACCGGGTGATTTCTGCGACCTCCATGTGACGATCCTGGCGCAGCGCGATCACAGCATCGGCACTTTCACCCCCTGCGAGGTGGCGTCGATCCCTCGCGCGAAGATCCTCGACCTGATCACAACCAGCGCTCATATCGCCAACGCCTTCTGGTGGGCCACCCTCGTGGACGAGGGGATCATGCGGGAGTGGATGACCAGCATGGGCCAGCGTTCAGCGATCAAGATGGTAGCGCACTTCTTCTGCGAATTGCTGATCCGCATGCAAACTATCGGTCGTGCCACGGCGAGCAACTACGAGCTTCGGATGACGCAAAACGAACTCGCTGACGTGTTCGGAATTACAGTCGTGCATCTCAACCGCATGCTGCGCGATTTGTGTGACCAAGATTTGATCATGCTGAAACGCGGCCAAGTAGACATCCCAGATGTCGCGCGCCTAGAAGCCTTCTGCGACTTCAATCAGAATTATCTTCACTTAAGCTCTCGGGGTACTCTTTAATATATTTTCGTGTCTAGTATTGAAACACAAAGCCCATTTTAGGTGTCATCATATTATGACATCTTTAATGCGAAACTTGGCACGAAAGCATTTGGTCTATAATTTTGTTTAATCATGATCGAATATCTTAGATTTTACACCAAATCGATCGCTAATGCTCGGTGCATAATTCTTAATGCTCTTCTTATAGATTTGTCGCAAAATGAGATTGGCGAACTGGCCACACTTATGAAGCTGTGGCCCGCGATCGAAAATGCTTGGGCACGTCTGTGTGCTTTAGGGGTGGTGCGCCAAGAAGCGGACCGATCGAGCTACTATAGATAGGACGACAAGCGCACGGTCGGTCCGGCTTGGTTAGCCAATAATACGCTCAAGTTATTCGATATTGAGCTGAATATTATCAGTTTACTTATGTCTGCTTGCTTCAAACCGTGGTTCTCGGCCGACGCGCTAATCGCCAAGACGACCTCTTGCTCGGCCGTCGGCACGACAATTGCCCACACCGTAGTGTGCCGCGAACGCATCCGCTGCCATCGGCCGTCCGAAGAGATAGCCTTGAGCTTCCTGACATCCCTTGGCCAGCAAGCGGCGGCGCTGCTCGTCGGTCTCAATCCCCTCGGCGATCACTTCCAAGTTGAAGCTGCGGCTTAACTCGATGACTGCCCGCACGACTGCTGCATCCTGCGGGTCTTCGCACAGCCCGTTGACGAAGCTGCGATCGATCTTGAGGCGTGTCAGAGGGAATCTTTTGAGCAGGCTGAGCGAGGCGTATCCCGTGCCATAATCATCGAAGGCGATCCCAACATCCAACCTGCGCAAGTCCCGTAGCGCAGTGACCACACCCGGATCGTTTCGTAGGATGATCGTCTCGGTAATTTCCAATTCCAGTGCGCTCGCTGGCAGGCCGGTTTCGGTGAGCACTGAAGCGACGCGTTCGACAAGATCCCCGCGGCGGAACTGGGCTACGCATAAATTCACCCCGATCCGGAACGATGGTAGACCGCCGTCGCGCCACGCCCGAGCTTGGGCGCAGGCGGTGCGCAGTACCCAATCACCGATCCGAGCAGCGTCTGGCCCCTCGTCAAGGACGGTTAGGAACGCGGCTGGCGCCAGCAAGCCCAACTCGGGGTGTTGCCACCGGATCAAGGCCTCGGCACCTGTGAGTGCGCCGTCGGAGAGGCGTACCTGGGGCTGGTAGTGCAGCACGAACTCACCGCGCTCGACCGCTCTGCGCAATCCGTCGCGACAGGCTCGATCGCGCTGGGCGGCCTCGCGCATATCGGGCGTGAAGAGGCGGCAGCGTCCGCGTCCGTCCGCCTTGGCGCGGTACAGGGCAGCATCGGCGCAGATCACCAGATCCTCCTCACGCGCGCCGTGGGCCGGGCTGAGCGCGACGCCGACGCTAGCGCCAACTCGTAGGACCAAGCCCTCGATATCGTACGGCTCGGAGAGCGCAGCGATCGCCGCCTCAGCCGTGCCGACAGCCGCAAACGGGTCGCCGATGCCCGGCAGCACAACAGCGAACTCGTCTCCGCCGAACCGAGCTGCGATACTGTCAGGACTAACGCTAATGCGTAGGCGCCGGGCGGCGGTCTGCAACACGGCATCCCCGACGCCATGGCCGTGTGCATCGTTGATTTCTTTAAACCCGTCGAGGTCGATCATCAGGACGGCAGCCGCGCGCCCGCCCGAAATCGCCGCCTCGATCCGACCGCGCAGGACGGCACGGTTCGGCAACTCGGTCAGCGGGTCAAGGTGCGCAAGACGGAACAGGCGGTCTTCTACGGCACGGCGCTGTCGCACATCACGGACGATCGCGCCGAAGGCGGCCTTTCCGTCCTCGTGCCACGTCGACAGCGACAACTCGATCGGGAACTCATCCCCGTTCCGATGGCAGGCAATCAGTTCGACGGTGCGGCCGCTCAGACCGCCGTCGGATCTCGCCATCCGACGTAGGTCGCCCTCGTTACCTCCGCGCATCCTCTCGGGTAAAATCAGGGCAACGGGCCGGCCCAATGCCTCAGGTACCGTATATCCAAACAGACGCTCGGCCGCCGCGCTCCAGACGGTGATCTGCCCGCAGCTATCCGCGCAGATGATTGCATCGGGCGAGGTCGATGCCATGTGCTCGAACCGAGCTTGCAGGGCACAGCGGGCAACCTCGAGTCTGCGCAGCTCTAGCCGATCGAGCGCAAGGCGGGCGAGGTCGGACAGGGTGCGCCGGTCGGCCTCGGTAAAGACGGTGCGTGCCTCGGGGCTGGCGAGACAGAGCGTACCAATGGCATGGCCGTCGGCGGTTCGTAGCGGTGCTCCCGCATAGAAGCGGATGAACGGATCGCCGGTAACAAGTGGATTGTCTTGAAAGCGCGGATCACGCGAAGCATCCAGCACCACAAGGACGCCGTCCTGCGCGATGGTCTGGTCGCAAAACGCGATGTCCCGGGCGGTCTCGCACAAGCCGATGCCAACTTTGGCATGGAACACCTGCCGATCCTTGTCGACGAGCGAAACGAAGGCAGCAGGCGCGTCGAGCAAGCGCGCAACAATTTCTACAATGTGGGTGAGTGCGGGATCAGGGGACGCGCTAAGCCAGTCGTGCGCAGCCAGTGCGGCGAGCGCCCGCAGGCGGCCTTCCTCGTCGAGCGAGGCAAAGGAATCGGACACCGTCTAACTCCGCGATCGGGGGATGGAGGATCAGGATCACGATACCGGGCGGTCGAGCACATCGGGCGTGTCGGCGGCACGGTAGGCACTGGCTAGGTCGGCGAAGCGCTCGAAATCGGCGAGTAGCGCGCGGAACTCAGGATAGTCGGACGATGACAGGAAAGTACCCGCTAGGCAGTCATCGAGTCGATCGAGTTCGGCGCGCAGGGCTTCGACAAGGGATCCAAGCGAGAGGCCGAGCGCGCGGATATGTGACCGGCGCGAGCCGAGGTCGGCTCCGCTGGCGAAGGCTTGCGCCAGGACGGTCGTCAGACGCTCTGCGCCCTCGCGACTCAGCTGCCCAGTGAAGGGGAGGATCTCGGCCATTGCTATCTTATGCGGCTCGGACGGTGACGAGTAAGTGCCCAACCTCGGCGGTGAGGGTCATCACCTGGGGGGATCGCTCCGGAGCCGTGGCCAGCACCTCGCTCGCAGCCACCCCCGTCCAGGTATCAGAGAAAGCCTCGTACAACCCATGCTGCTTGGCCGGGGATATCGGTGGTTCAAAGGCCTTGCGTATGGTCGCTAGCTTGGCATGGGGGACAGTGAGCTGCGCCTCATTCTCAGCAAGCCGAGAGGTGATATTAGAGCAGGTGCGGTAACTCAGCTGCTTGATCCTGACCTCAGGCGCCGCGCCCTTACTCTCGTTGATTGCAGTAAGCGAAGGGAGCCAGCTGGTTGCGACCCGCGTGACGCCGTGACGAAAATCGGCGGTCTTGTGGATAAATAGAGCACTTTGACTCACGCAGATCAGAGCGAGAAGGCTAAAGGCGGCGGGCAGTGCAACCTTGAGGGAGAGGTCCGAGCGCATGCAGCAAAGCTCTGTTCGTGAAGGGGCTGGTCGGCTTGACGTCGCGATACGACGTGCCCGAGCTATGTGCGCGTGTGACAATACCATGGGACGACGCTTATTGTTCGGGCAGGGCATCGGTCTGGAAAGGCTATCTCTGGTGCGTAAAGTGAAATCTAGACATCTAATAAAGTCTTAAATTATAAACTTTTATCGTATCGATGCGAAATCATCAAAAGATAAATTGGTGCGTCCCAGCGATAGATCCGCTGGTGACTGTCCATAAAAGGAATGGAACTGGATCTTCGTTGCTAAGCGCCGCGGCAAAACGTCCAAATCCCGTAGGGTGGGACTTAGAGCGCCTAACAGAACCGCCTGATTTGGTTGAGGGTGATGAGACTGGCGGCGAGGTTGGTGAAGGCCTCGTAGATGTCGGCGCGGCGCTCGTAGCGTACGGGCAGGCGTCGGAAACGGTTGAACCAGGCATGGGTGCGC
>NZ_JAKSYA010000049.1:0-93839 GCF_022829485.1 Methylobacterium sp. J-059 | reverse complement strand
GGCGGCACCTTCACCATCACCAACGGCGGCATCTACGGCTCGCTGATGTCGACCCCGATCCTCAACGCGCCGCAATCGGGCATCCTCGGGATGCACCGCATCGAGGAGCGCCCGGTGGTCCGCAACGGCAAGATCGAGGCGCGGCCGATGATGTATCTCGCCCTCTCCTACGATCACCGCATCGTCGACGGGAAGGAGGCCGTGACCTTCCTGGTGCGGGTGAAGGAGGCGCTGGAGGATCCGGCGCGGCTCGTCCTGGATCTGTGAGGCGCCGGCTGCGGACGACACGATCGGCATCGAGCGGGACGCGCGCGTGACCGATGCCGACGATCGCGATCATCGAGGGCGTGCGGATCACGATCTATCTCAAGGATCACCTGCCGCCCCACCTCCATGCAATCTTTTCGGGGCAGGAGGCGCAGATCTCGATCGCGACGGGCATGGTGCTCAACGGGAGCCTGCCACGCGCGAAACTGAAGGCCGTCCAGGCCTGGCTCGCGGTAAACCGCGAGCAGGTTTCCTACATCTGGCGAGAGATCCGGGCGGGCCGCAACGACGGAGGCATGATCGAATGAAGCAGTCTCGCATCGCATCCGTCGAACCGCTCGATTACCCAACCGTTCGCGTGATCTTTGAAGACGGCCTGAGCGGCGTGCTCGATCTGTCTGAAATGATCGCGCGGCGTCCGATCTTCGGCCCGCTCAAGGACGAAGCGTATTTCAAGACCGTCGCCGTGGGCGAGGGCGGGCATACCTTCGGCTGGAACCTGGGCGATCCCGGTCACGAGATCGACTTCTGCCCGGATGCGACGCGCATCCAGGTCGAAACCGCGATCGTCGAGGCGATGGCCGATCGGTTCGAAGCGACGCGGGCGGCGGCCGAATGACGGACGTCTTTCAAACGCCTGGGGCGCCGCATAGTCCGCATGGCGCCGTCGCGGTCGTCACCGGCGGCGGCCGCGGCATCGGCCGTGCGGTATCCCTGCTCGCGGCGCGGCACGGCTATCGCGTCTGCCTGAGCTACGTCTCCGACGCGGCCGCGGCCGCCTCGGTGGTCGCGGCGATCGAAGCCGAGGGCGGCCAGGCCGTCGCGGTGCGCTGCGACGTGGCGGAGGAGGCCGACGTGATCGCCCTGTTCGCGGCGGCCGACCGTCTCGGCACCGTCACGGCGCTGGTCAACAATGCCGGGGTGATCGATCTCTCCGCGCCCGTGTCCGAGATGAGCGCCGCCCGGCTCCACCGGATGATGGCGACCAACGTCGTCGGCAGCTTCCTCTGCGCCCGCGAGGCGGTGCGGCGGATGTCGACGAAGCAGGGCGGCCGGGGCGGGGCCGTCGTCAACGTCTCGTCGATCGCGGCGCGCCTCGGCGGGGCCGGGCAGTTCGTCGACTACGCCGCCTCGAAGGGAGCGATCGACAGCTTCACGATCGGCCTCGCCCGCGAGGTGGCCGATGCTGGCATCCGGGTGAACGCCGTGGCGCCCGGCATCATCGACACCGAGATCCATGCCAGCGGCGGCACGCCCAACAAGGTGGCGGCGATGGGACCGGGCGTGCCGATGAGGCGCGCCGGCACCGCCGACGAAGTCGCCGCCCCGGTGCTCTGGCTGCTCTCCGACGAGGCGGCCTACACCACCGGCGCCATCCTCGACGTCTCGGGCGGTCGGTGATCCCCGGCGACGAATGAATCCGGCGGCGACCCGCCACGGCGGTCGCCGCACGCGCATGCAGGAACGAACAGAACCATGAGCACCTACGATCTCGTCGTCATCGGCACCGGCCCCGGCGGCTATGTCTGCGCCATCCGCGCCGCGCAGCTGGGCCTGCGCACCGCCGTCGTCGAGAAGCGCGCGACCCATGGCGGCACCTGCCTGAACGTCGGCTGCATCCCGTCGAAGGCGCTGCTGCACGCCTCCGAGGCGTTCGAGGAGGCGACCAAGCACTTCCCCGATCTCGGCATTGAGGTCGGCACGCCGAAGCTCGACCTCGCCAAGATGCAGGGGTTCAAGCAGAGCGGCGTCGACGGCAACACCAAGGGCGTCGAGTTCCTGCTGAAGAAGAACAAGGTCGACACCATCCGCGGCACCGGAAGGATCGCCGGCGCCGGCCGCGTCGAGGTCACGTCGGAGGACGGCGGAAACCAGATGCTGGAGACCAAGAACATCGTCATCGCCACCGGCTCGGACGTGACGCGCCTGCCCGGCGTCGAGATCGACGAGAAGACCGTGGTCTCCTCTACCGGCGCGCTCGAGCTCGCGGCGGTGCCGAAGAAGCTCCTGGTGATCGGCGCGGGCGTGATCGGCCTCGAGCTCGGCTCGGTCTGGCGCCGGCTCGGGGCCGAGGTCACCGTGGTCGAGTATCTCGACCGGGTGCTGCCGGGGATGGACGGCGAGGTCGGCAAGCAGTTCCAGCGGATCATGTCCAAGCAGGGCATCGCCTTCAAGCTCTCGACCAAGGTCACCGGCGTGGCGACCGGCGCGGGCGGCGCGACCGTCACCGTCGAGCCGGCGGCGGGCGGCGAATCCGAGACGCTTCAGGCCGACGTGGTGCTCGTGGCGATCGGGCGGGTGCCCTACACCGAGGGGCTCGGCCTCGAGGGCGTCGGCGTCGGGCTCGACAACAAGGGCCGGATCCAGACCGACAGCCACTACGCCACCAACGTCACCGGCATCTACGCGATCGGCGACGTGATCGCCGGGCCGATGCTCGCGCACAAGGCCGAGGACGAGGGCGTCGCGGTGGCCGAGATCCTGGCCGGCCAGTCCGGCCACGTGAACTACGCGGTGATCCCGAACGTGGTCTACACCTATCCGGAGGTCGCCTCGGTGGGGAAGACCGAAGAGGAGCTGAAGAAGGACGGCATCGCCTACAACGCGGGCAAGTTCCCCTTCACCGCCAACGGCCGGGCCAAGGCCAACGGCACCACCGAGGGCTTCGTGAAGGTGCTGGCCGACGCCGCGAGCGACCGGGTGCTCGGCGTCCACATCGTCGGCGCCGATGCCGGCAACCTCATCGCCGAGGTGGCGGTGGCGATGGAGTTCGGGGCGTCGGCCGAGGACATCGCCCGCACCTGCCACGCCCACCCGACCCTGACGGAAGCGGTGAAGGAGGCCGCGCTCGCGGTCGGGAAGCGCGCGATCCACGTCTGAGGACGCGGCCGCGCCCGTCGCTCAGGCCGAGCGGCGGGCCGGGGCGAGGGCGGCGATGCGCAGGAGGGCGGTCGGGGCCGGCGGCGCGGTGATCGCGTTCAGCAGGTACGGCCGCCGCAGACCGAGCGCGTGGTGGAGCGTGAGGTCGATGTCGCGGGCGTGGAACGGCATCTTCAGGACGAAGGTGGCGCCGAAGTAGCGGGCGGCCTGGGCGATCGGCTCGGGATCGCCGCTGGTCAGCATCGTGAGGCGCGTCGTCAGGTTCAGGGTCTGAACCTGGCAGGCGAGCTCGAGGCCGTCGGTCCCGTTGAGCTTCACGTCGACGAAGGCGAGCGGGTAGGCGTCGGTCTTCAGGAGCTTCAGGGCGTGCCGGCCGCAATCCGTCTCGTCGATCTCGAGGGCGAAGCCGCTGCGCGCCAGCACCCGCCCGATCGCCGCGCGCGCCGCGTCCGACGAGGAGGCGAGCAGGATGCGCGTCGGCTGCCGGCGCCGGGTGTCGGCGTGCAGCAGGCTCTCGATGTGGGCGGTGTCGAGGGGCACCTTCAGCACCTCGTAGGCGCCGAGCGAGACCGCGAGTTCCTGCCACTGCGCGAAGACGCGGGCGGCGATCAGCACGAGGCAGGGCAGAGTGGCGCCGCGCTTGCGCGCCACCGCCACCGCCTCCGGGCCGCTCACGCCTTCGAGCTGGAGGCCGACGAAGGCCAGGGCCGGCTTGTGCGCGAGGGCGAGATCGATCAGCGCCTCGCCCGAGGCCGTTTGCACGATCACGGCCCTGGGATCGAAGTGCGATACCACCGTGGCGAGTTCGGCCCGGCGTCCCGCGTCGCGATCGGCGATGAGGACGGTGCCGGCTTGCGGGGGCCGGACCGCGCTTCCGATATCGGCGTGTTCGCCCGCCATGGTTCCTGTCCAGTCCGATCCTATGACAAGAGAAATAGCGCTCAAATCTCTCGGCAAGCTTAATGGCTGGCCGAACCGGCTATTTGCTCTGTCTAGTGTGTCAACGTGTCATCTCAATGCACGTCGCGTGTCACGCCCCCGTCGGCACGGCACGGCCGGCGCGCGGATGGGTGGCGTCGAAGGCGCTCATCAGGCGGGCCGCGTCGACCTTGGTGTAGAGCTGCGTCGTCGAGAGCGAGGCGTGGCCGAGCAGCTCCTGGATCGCGCGCAGCTCGCCCTGCCGCGCCAGGAGATGCGTCGCGAAGGAGTGCCGCAGGGCGTGCGGCGTGGCGCTGTCGGGCAGCCCGAGGGCGCCGCGGGCGCGGGCGACGACGTACTGGATGATCCGCGGCGAGAGCGGGCCGCCGCGGGCGCCGACGAAGAGCGGGCCCTCCGGCGGCAGCGGGTGCGGGCAGGCGGCGAGGTAGGCGGCGACCGCCTCGGCCACCACCGGCAGCACCGGGACCATCCGCTGCTTCGCGCCCTTGCCCAGCACCGTCACCGCGTCGATGCCGGGCACCGGGGCATCGCGCCGCGCCAGCCCCAGCGCCTCCGAGATGCGCAGGCCCGCGCCGTACAGCAGCGCGAGCACCGCCGCGTCGCGCAGCAGAATCCAAAGGTCGCGGTCCTCGTCGGCGCGCAGCGACACGTCGGTGAGGGCGCGGGCGGCCGCCACCGGCAGCGGACGCGGCAGGCGCCGCTCCACCTTGGGCGAGCGCACGGCGCCGAGCGCCGCCACGGTGCCGTGACCCTCGCGCTCGAGGTGCTTGGCGAAGGAGCGCAGGCCGGCCAGGGCCCGCATCAGCGAGCGGCCGCCGACCTCGTCGGCCCGCCGCGCGGCCATGAAGGCGCGGACGTCGCGCGGCTTCAGCGCGACGATCGCGGGGATCGTCGGCGTGCCGGTGCGGGCGTCGAGATGGGCGAGGAACTGGCGCAGATCGCGCTCGTAGGCCTCCACCGTGTTGGCGGACATCCGCCGCTCGGCCGCGAGGCTGAGGCCCCAGGCGCGGGCGGCGGCAAGGAGGGCGGCATCGCCCGGCATCGTGGGAAGGACGGAGCCCGACGCGGGAGCGGAAGTCAGCATCGGGTCTTCCTCGCGGAGCGCGCCCGCGTCGAGCGCGCGAGCCGGTCACTGGACGCCTGCGCGGTTGCCCGGCGGTTAACGGGTCTTCTCGATCCCCATCGCCTTGATGCGCGAGGCCAACGTCGTCGGGCGCAGCCCCATGAGCTCGGCGGCGCCGCCAGGGCCGAACACCTTGCCGCCGGTGAGCGAAAGGGCGGCGGCGATCTCGGCGCGGTCGCGGGCGCGGCGGTCGGCCTCCGTCGGCGGCCGGTCGGCGGGAAGCGCCGGCGGCGTCGCGTCGACGGGGCCCGCGGGATCGGGCCGTTCGGCTTCGAACCGTTCGGATTCGGGCAGGTCGAAGCGCAGGCGGCCGCGGACGGCGAGGATGGCGGCGCGCTCGATCACGTTCTCCAGCTCGCGCACGTTGCCGGGCCAGGCGTAGCGGGCAAGCCGGCGCACGTCGCCCTCGGTCAGCCGCGGCTCGGGGATGTTCAGGCGGCGTGCGGCCCCCGTCAGGACGTGCTGGGCGATCGGCGCGATGTCCTCGGGGCGCTCGCGGAGCGGGCTCGCGGCCAGCGGGAAGACGTTGAGGCGGAAGTACAGGTCCTCGCGGAACCGGCCGCGTCGCACCTCCTCCCGCAGGTCGCGGTTGGTGGCGGCGACGAGGCGGATGTCGACGGCGCGCGTGCGCTCCTCGCCGACGCGCTCGAACGAGCGCTCCTGCAGCACCCGCAGCAGCTTGCCCTGGAGATCGAGCGGGATCTCGCCGACCTCGTCGAGGAACAGCGTGCCGCCGTCGGCGAGCTCGAAGCGCCCGACGCGATCACGCAGCGCACCGGTGAACGCGCCGCGGGCATGGCCGAAGAACTCGCTCTCGAACAGCTCGCGCGGCACCGCGGCGCAGTTCACGCGGATCATCGGCCGGTCGCGCCGCCGGCTGGCCTCGTGGATCGCGCGGGCGATCAGCTCCTTGCCGGTGCCGGACTCGCCGGTGATCAGCACGGTGGCGTCGGTGCCGGCCACGAGGTCGATCTGGCGCAACGTCGCCGCGATGGCGGGGGATCGGCCGATGATGCCCTGGTGGTGGCGCTCCAGCCGGATTTCCTCCTTCAGGTAGGCGTTCTCCAGCTCCAGCCGCTCGCGCAGGGAATCGACCTCGGCGAGCGCGCTGCGCAGCCGTTCCTCGGCCTCGCGCCGCTGGCTGATGTCGCGGAACACGATGACGGCGCCGAGCAGACGCCCGCGATCCCGGATCGGCGTCGAGGTGTACGCGACCGGGAACGCGGTGCCGTCGCGCCGCCAGAACACCTCGTCGTCGACCTGGCGCACCGCGCCGTCGCGGAAGGCCGCGTAGATCGGGCAGTCGCGGTGCGGGTAATGCGCGCCGTCGGAGCGGGTGTGGTGCACGGTGGCGTGCATGTCCTTGCCGACGAGGTCGGCGGCCCGCCAGCCGAGCATGCGCTCGGCGGCCGGGTTGACGAAGGTGGTCGCCCCATCGGCGTTGACGCCGTAGATGCCCTCGCCGGCGGCCCGCAGGATCAGCTGGTTCCCGCGCTCGATGTCGCGGAAGATGCGCTCCATCCGCTGCCACTCGGCGATGCCGGCGCGCATGTGGTCGTCGGCCTGCCCGTCGACCGCCCGCCGACGGCGCGCCTCGAGATCGGAGAGCGTCAGGAGAAGCCGCGGCGGGTCGCCCGCGAGCGGGCTCGCGGCGTATTCGAGGCGCAGCCCGCGGCCGTCCGCGTGGCGCGGCTCCAGCGTCCGCGACCACCATTGCCCCTTGGCGAAGGCGCCCTGCGTGAACACCACCAGCGCGGGCCGCTGGCCCGGATGCAGCGCGCTCGCCGTGATCCTGCGGAGCGCCGCGCGGTCGTAGCCGAGCAGGCGCGCCGCGGCCGGGTTGGCATCGACGATCCGGTCGGCCTCGGGCTCCAGCACCAGCATCGCCTCCCGGTGCTGCTCGAAGACCGGCCCGAAATCCTCGATCATGTCGGCCCCGACGCACCCGTCTCGCTACGAGACTTCGTGGTCATACCACGAGATCTCGTCGGGCACGAGATCTCGTAGCTGATGATCCTCAGGCCAAGTCGCTGTTCCCGCGGCGGTTCTTCGCAACGACCCAGCTGGCACATCGCTTGCGCAAGCCTCGCTCGAGCGCGCCCCGCCGGCAGACCACGCGGCGGGGCGCGACCGATCTCACAACCTGCCGGAGTGCCGACCATGAAGCGCGAAGACCTCACCGAGAAGCTCCTCGACATCAAGCGCGACAAGGGCTGGACCTGGAAGTACATCCAGGACGAGATCGGCGGCCTCTCGCCGATCCTGATCACCGCCGCCTGCATGGGCCAGATGAAGCTGCCGAAGGCGCAGGCCGCCAAGGCCGCCGCGCTGTTCGGGCTCAACGAATCCGAGGAGCGGATGCTCAACGAGGCGCCCTATCGCGGCTCGATCCCGTCGATGCCGCCGACCGATCCGCTGATCTACCGCTTCTACGAGCTGGTGATGGTCTACGGCACCACCTTCAAGGAACTGATCCAGGAGGAGTTCGGCGACGGCATCATGTCGGCGATCGACTTCAACATGACCATGGAGCGCGAGGCCAACAACAAGGGCGACCGCGTGAAGCTCGGCATGTCCGGCAAGTTCCTGCCGTACAAGTATTACGGCAGCGAGGACGGCGTGCCGGAATACGGCTTCAAGGAGGGCTGAGCCGGGCCGGGCGAGGCGGCGGCCGCCGCCCCTTGCCGCTTCGGCCGGTTTCCACCGAAGCTGCGGCGGCTCGGGCGACGGCGGACGGCTCGCTCATGGGGGGCGGAACGGGGCAGCGAGGGGGACGACGTGGCGACGGACGAGGGGACGGCGCACCCGCGCAACCCGGTGCTCGACGAGCTGGCGGCGGCGCTCGGCATTCCGACGGCGGCGTTCTTCGCCACGCTCGACGAAGGGGATCGGATCGCCGAGAGCCTCACCCTGCTGCGCCTGTGGGCCACCCTCGATCAGCCCGGGCAGCGTCGGGAGCTTCTGGACCACCTCCGCCGGATGATCGACGGGCCGCCGCCCGGCTGAGCCGGGCGGGCGCGCCTTTGCGCTCCGGGAGGATCAGTCGGCGTGATGCTCGGCGATGTAGCGCCCGAGCGCCCCGGCCGCGTTGAGCATGTGCGCCCGCATGCGCCGTGCCGCCGCCTCGCCGTCGCCCTCGGCGATCGCGGCCAGGATCGCGCCGTGCTCGGCGTGGGAGCGGCGGATGCGGTCGCCCTGGCGCAGCTGCGTACGGCGGAAGGCCGAGAGCCGGGTGCGGATCGCCAGCGCCTGCTCGGCCAGGAACCCGTTGTGGGTGGCCGCGTAGAGCCCTTCGTGGAACTGGCGGTTCAGGCCGTCGTAGGCGTCGAGGTCGCCGCCCTCGACCGCCGCGCCCGAGCGCCGGTGCAGCTCCATCAGGGCGCTGAGCTCGAGCGGGCGCATGCGGTGGGTGGCGAGCCGCACGCACAAAGCCTCGATCTCGGCGGTGGCCTCGAACATGTCCATGATCCGCTCGGGCGTCATCCGGGCGACGACCATGCCGCGGCGCGGGCGCTGCTCCACGAGGCCGCCGAAGGCGAGCTGGCGCAGGGCCTCCCGCACGGGGGTGCGCGAGGCGCCGAAGCGGTCGGCCAGCGTCTGCTCGTCCAGGGTCGTGCCGGCGGCGAGCTCGCCCGCCGCGATCGCATCCGTGAGCGCGTCGCGGATGCGATCGGAGATCAGCGCCCGCTCCTCGGTCTCGTGGCCCGCGTCCATGGCTCTCCCGCCCCGCGAAGCCGGGCTCAGCCGACGATCGCCCGCACCGTCAGGAACAGCACCGACGGGCCGACGAGGCAGCCGATGCCGGTGTGGAAGGTCGCGGTCAACGCGCCGTAGGGCACGAGCTTGGGATCGGTGGCGGCCAGGCCGCCGGCCACCCCGCTGACCGTGCCCATCAGCCCGCCATAGGCCATGGCCGAGCGCGGGTTGTCGAGGCCGATCAGCTTGGCGACGAGGGGCGTGCCGACCATCACGCCCACCGCCTTGGTCACGCCGGTGGCGATCGAGAGCGCCATCACCGTCGAGTCGGCGCCGAGCGCCGCGCCGGTGACCGGGCCGACGATGTAGGTGATCGCGCCCGCGCCGATCGTCGTGATCGAGACCGCGTCGTGGTAGCCGAAGGCGACCGCGGTCAGCGTGCCGACGAGGAAGGGCAGCAGCGTGCCGAGCGCCAGCGCCAGCACGCCGACGAGGCCGGCCCGGCGCGCCTCGATCACGTCGACCTCGAAGGCGGTGGCGACGATGGCGAAATCGCGCAGCATGGCCCCGCCCATCAGCCCGATCCCGGCCAGCGCCGGGATGTCGGCCAGGCCCTTCTTGCCGCCGGTGAGCACGCCGCCGAGATAGGCGAGCACCAGGCCGAGCACGATGGCGATGGCCGAGCCGTGCACCCGCCCGTTGGTGAGCCGCCGCGCGGCGACGTTCGAGACCAGGATCAGCGCCCCGACGACGGCGAAGGCCGCAACCAGGCTCTGCTCGACGAAGACGTGCTCAAGGCCGTGCCACAGGCCGCTCATCGCGTCCGCCCCGCCGGGATCGCCGCGGCGTCGGCCTGCGCTGCCTCGGGTTCGCCGCCGATGACGGCGCCGCCGTGCTCGACCTCCGGACCGCCCGGGTCGCGGCCGCCGATGCGGCTGAGCAGCGCCACCGCGGCGAAGCAGATCGCCAGGGAGCCGAAGGCGGCGGTGATCACGATCGGGCCGCCGCTCACCGCGGCGACGACGTTCTGCTGGGCGGCCATCGCGACGACGATGGGAATGTACATGCCGCCCCAGAACTCGACGCCGAACTTGACGTTCTTGCTCAGGCGGCCGTGGCGCATCAGCCAGACGCGGGCGGCGATCAGCAGGATCATGGCGATGCCGACCCCGCCGACATTGGCCTTCACGCCGAGCGCGATCCCGAGGAGATCGCCGAGATACACGCCGATCAGCGTGCAGGCGGCGAGCAGCGCGACGCCGGCGATGATCATGGCCGCAGCCTCCCGTGCGGGGCACTCCCGATCGGGCCGGGCGATGGTCGAGGAGGCGCGATGGCACGGGGCATCTGGCGTATCCGTCCCGATTTCGTGATTCGTCTTCGTTGCCACTGAGTATGCAAAATATTGACAGATCGGCAAGCTGGTATACGATCATGTGATCGAACGGATCATTCGCATACGAATTGCTGTGTCTGACCCGCGATCGCATGCCGACAGCGTGCGGGCGGATCGACGGTTTGGGGATCGGGATGACGGACTGGCGCAGGCAGAGGACGGCGCGGGATGCGCGGATCGCGGCCGGCCGCGCCCACGCCGACGGCAAGGTCGTCGCGGCCGCCGACGTAGTCGACCTGCTCGAAGCCGTCCTGCGCCCGGGCGACCGCGTCTGCCTCGAAGGCGACAACCAGAAGCAGGCCGACTGCCTGGCGCGCGGGCTGAGCGCCTGCGACCCGGACAAGGTGCACGGCCTGCACATGGTCCAGTCCGGCATCGTGCTGCCGGAGCATCTCGACGTGTTCGAGACCGGCATCGCCAAGCGCCTCGACTACTCGTATTCCGGCCCGCAGGGCGCCCGCATCGCCAAGATGCTCTACGGCGGGCAGATCGAGCTCGGGGCGGTGCACACCTACCTCGAGCTGTTCGCGCGCTACTTCATCGACCTCACGCCGAACGTCGCGCTGATCGCCGGCGTCTCGGCCGACCGGGCCGGCAACCTCTATACCGGCCCCAACACCGAGGACACGCCGACGGTGGTCGAGGCCACCGCGTTCAAGAACGGCGTGGTGATCGCGCAGGTGAACCAGATCGTCGAGACGGTGCCGCGGGTCGACATCCCCGGCGACCGGATCGACTTCGTGGTCGAGGCCGACACGCCGTTCTACGTCGAGCCGCTGTTCACCCGCGACCCGGCCGCCGTCACCGAGACGCAGATCCTGATGGCGATGATGGCCATCAAGGGAATCTACGCCGAGTACGGCATCCGCCGGCTCAACCACGGCATCGGCTTCGGCACCGCGGCGATCGAGCTGCTGCTGCCGACCTATGGCGAGCGGCTCGGGCTGAAGGGCCGGATCGCCACCAACTGGGCGCTGAACCCGCACCCGACGCTGATCCCGGCGATCGAGGCGGGCTGGGTCGAGCAGGTGCACTGCTTCGGCTCGGAAGTCGGCATGGACCGCTACATCGCCGCGCGGCCGGACATCTTCTTCACCGGCGCCGACGGCTCGCTGCGCTCGAACCGCGCCTTCTGCCAGACGGCGGGGCTCTACGCCTGCGACCTTTTCATCGGCTCGACCCTGCAGATCGACCTCATGGGCCACTCCTCGACCGTGACGACGAACCGCGTGGCGGGCTTCGGCGGCGCGCCGAACATGGGCTCGGACCCGCACGGCCGCCGCCACCCGTCCGACACCTGGATGAAGGCCGGGCGCGAGGCGCAGCAGACCGGCGACCCGGCGCTGATGCGCGGGCGCAAGCTCGTGGTGCAGCTCGTCGAGACCTTCGGCGACGGGCTCGTGCCCGCCTTCGTCGAGCACCTCGACGCCCTCGAGCTCGCCCGGACGATCGGCCTCGAGCTCGCGCCGGTGATGGTCTACGCCGACGACGTCACCCACATCGTCACCGAGGAGGGCATTGCCAACCTCCTGCTCTGCCGCAACGCGGACGAGCGCGAGCAGGCGATCCGCGGCGTGGCCGGCTACACCGAGGTCGGGCGCGGCCGCGACAAGGCCAAGGTCGAGCACCTGCGCGCCCGGGGCATCGTCCGCCGCCCGGAGGATCTCGGGATCGAGCCGCTCGACGCCGACCGCAGCCTGCTCGCGGCGAAGTCGATCAAGGACCTCGTGCACTGGTCGGGCGGCCTGTACGAGCCGCCGGCCCGGTTCCGGAACTGGTGAGATGATCGGGCTGACGGAGCAGGCGCGGGACGCGGTACGCGACCCCCTCTCGCGTTCGGGAGAGGGGACCCGCGATCCCGCCGGATGGCATTGGGCGCAGGAGGACGATGTCACATGGAAACGATGACCTTCCGCCACACCACGAAAGGACCGCTCGCCGGCACCAAGCCGCAGGCGATCACCGGCGTCGTCGCGTCCGGCAACCTCGAGGTGCTGCTGGAGCGCGTGCTGCCGCCGGACCAATGCACCATCGAGATCGCGACGCCGGTCGTCGGCTACGGCGACGTCTGGGAGGCGGTGGCGGCCGACTTCGTGGCGCGGGCCCAGCCCGGCGGCCTGCGCATCGCGATCAACGACGGGGGCGCCCGGCCCGACACCGTGTCGCTGCGCCTGCTCCAGGGCGCGCGCCTGATGGAGACCGGCCGATGAGCTTGAGCTGGTACGAGGCCAGTGCCCGGCAGCGCGTCGCCGCGCTCGTCGACGCGGAAAGCTTCGAAGAGTTCGTCGGCCCGGAGCAGCGGGCGATGAGCCCCCACCTGCCGCTGTTCGACCTGCCCCGCGCCTTCGACGACGGCATCGTCATCGGCCGGGGCAGGCTCGACGGCCGCACGGTCTACCTCGCCGCCCAGGAGGGCCGCTTCATGGGCGGCGCCTTCGGCGAGGTGCACGGCGCCAAGCTCGTCGGGCTTTTACGCGCCGCGGTCACCGAGACGCCGGAGGCCGTGCTGATCCTGTTCGACACCGGCGGCGTCCGCCTGCAGGAGGCCAATGCGGGCGAGACCGCCATCGCCGAGACCATGCGCGCCATCGCCGATCTGCGCCGCGCCGGCATCCCGGTGGTCGGGCTCGTCGGCGGCCGCGCCGGCTGCTTCGGCGGCGGCGGCCTGATCGCCGGAACCTGCTCGCGCCTCGCGGTCTCGGAGGGCGGGCGCATCTCGGTCTCCGGCCCGGAGGTGATCGAGACCAACAAGGGCGCCGAGGAATTCGACTCGAAGGACCGCGCCCTGGTCTGGCGCACTATGGGCGGCAAGCACCGGCGCCTCGCCGGCGGCGCCGACCGATTCTGCGACGACACCGTGGAGGCGTTTCGCGCCGCCGCCCTCGACCTGATCGGCCGGGCGCCGGCCTTCGACCTCGCGACGCTCGAAGCGGAGCAGGCGCGGCTCGAAGACCGCATCGCGCGCTTCGGCGATTGCCGCGACGCCACCGAGATCTGGGCGCGCCTCGGCGTCAACGACCCGGCCGGCGTGCCGGCCCTGTCGGCGGCCGACTTCGACGGCCTCGTCGCCGGGCTCGAGGGGACGACACATGACGCTCGCTGAGATCCTGGCCTCGCTCTTCCCCGACGGCCACGCGGTCGCCGTCGCCGACGGTCTGATCACCGGCCGCGGGCCGCTCGACGGCCGCGACCTCGCGGTGGTCGGCGTCGACGGCGACACGCCGCTCGGGATCGAGGGCGCGCTGGCCCTTTCAGCCGCGGTGCTGGCGACGGTGCGGGCCGGCGGCGCCACGCCGATCCTCGTGCTGGTCGATTCCGACAGCCAGCGCATGAGCCGGCGCGACGAGCTTCTGGGGCTGAACGAGTGCCTGGCCCACCTCGCCAAGGCGCTGCTGCTGGCGGATGCGCAGGGCCACCCGACGATCGGCCTGATCTACGGCCACTCGGCCGCCGGCGCCTTCATCGCCACCGCCCTCGCGACGCGGGTGCTGGTCGCGCTGCCCGGGGCCAACCCGAGCGTGATGGACCTGCCCTCCGTCGCCCGCGTCACCAAGCTGCCGCTGGAGAAGCTCGAGGCGATGGCGAAATCCACCCCCGTCTTCGCGCCCGGCCTCGACAACATGGTCCAGGCCGGCGCGGTGCAGGCGGTGCTCGATCCCGCCAAGCCCCTCCGGCCGCAGATCGCGGCCCTGATCGGCGAGCCGCCCTCGCACGACGCTCGCGACGCCCTCGGCAAGGATCGCGGCGGTCGTCCCGTCGCCCACGACATCGCCGCGCGGGTGGTCGACGCGGCGCGCGCGTGACGACGCTTCGCCGCCACGACCTGTTCGTGGTGGCGCCCGAGGCCTGGGACCGGCTGCTCGCCGGGCGCTCCGACCTCGACGGCGTGCCGCATGTCGCGGCCTGGGCCGCCAACGGCTGGCCGGTGATCGTGCGGCGCCGTCATCCGAACGAGGGCGACCATCTGCCCGCCGGGCTGCCCCTGCCGCCGGCCGCCGGCAAGCGCCGCATCGGCCTCGCGGTGCCGTGGGCCGACGCCACGCCGTCCCCTCCGGTGACCCTCGCCGCCGCGCGCCCATCCGCGCCGCCGGCCTGGCACCTCGCCATCGACGCGGTGCTGGCGCTGGCCGCCGAATACGGCGTCGTCCCGCAGGTGTTCGGCGGCCTGCTGTGGGAAAGCCTGACCGGCCTCGCCTACCTCTCCACGACCTCGGACCTCGACCTGCTCTGGCCGGCCACCGTGACGCACCGCCTCCTCGACAGCCTCGCCGCGATCGAGGCGGGCGCCCCAATGCGCCTCGACGGCGAAGTCGTCCTGCCGGACGGCGCCGGGGTGAACTGGCGCGAACTCCGCGACGCCCCGCCCGGCGGATCGGTGCTGGCCAAGGGGCTCGATCGGGTGGCGCTGGTTCCTGCGAGCTTGGACCGGTGAGGCCGAAGGATCGAGCCTTCAGCCGATCCCGTCCACCATCCTCATCCTGAGGTGCCGCAGCGAAGCGGAGGCCTCGAAGGAGGCTTCCAGCTTGCGCGCGATTCCCGGAGGGCTCCTTCGAGGCCCGCTGGCGCGGGCGCCTCAGGATGAGGGAGTGGGATGGAGGAGCCCCGCATGCCCTATGGCGTCGAGCCTCAGCCGGCCAGCTCGCCCGCCCGCCGTTTGGCCGCCGCGACGGCCTCCCGCATCAGGGGGCCAAGCGCGTCGTCGCGCATCAGCACGTCGAGGGCGGCGGCGGTGGTGCCGCCCGGCGAGGTGACGTTGCGACGCAATTCCGATGCGGGCAGGTCGCTCGCGTCGAGGAGGGCGCCGGCGCCGGAGATCGTGGCCCGGGCAAGCCGCGCGGCGACCTGCGCATCGAGCCCGGCGGCGATCCCGGCTTCGGTCATCGCCTCGACCATCAGGAAGACGTAGGCCGGACCCGAGCCCGACAGGGCGGTGACCGCATCGATCTCGGCTTCCGAGCCGACCCATTCGACGAGCCCGTTGGCGCCGAGCAGAGCCGCGACGGCGGCACGCTGGCCCGCGGTCACCGCCGCGTTCGCGACGGCGCCGGTGGCCCCGCGGCCGATGCTGGCGGGCAGGTTCGGCATTGCGCGCACGATCGCCCGGGCGCTCGGCAGGCGGCCTTCGATGTCGGCCACGGTCTTGCCGGCCAGGATCGACAGGACGACGGTGCCCGGGCCGATTATCCGGTCGAGGCCGGGCGCGGCGTCAGCGAACCCTTGCGGCTTGATCGCGAGGACGAGGACGGCGGCGGGCGCGACCGTGGCCGGGTTGAGGGCGAGGCCACGGGCGGTGCAGAGCGCGCGCAGCGCATCGGACGGATCGGCCTCGACGATCGTCGTGCGCTTCGGGTCGAGGCTGGCCGCGAGCCAGCCTTCGAGCATCGCCCCGCCCATCTTGCCCGCCCCGACGAGGGTGAGGGAGGCGGGCAGGGCGCCCGCAGCGGGAGGAGCGGCCATGGCGGGCCTCAGGCCTCGCCCTCGGTCTCGAACAGCACCGCGTCCAGCGCCTCGCGGGCGGACTTGCCGGCCCAGAGCACGAACTGGAAGGCCTGGTAGTAGCGCTCGCACGCCTCCACCGCCGACTTCAGCAGCATCGCGCATTGCGGATGCGTCGGCACCGAGCCGCCGGCGAGCAGGAGCGAATGGCGGAACATCACCACGTCGTCGCTCGACCACAGGTCGAAATGACCGATCCAGAGCTGCTCGTTGATCAGCGCGATCAGGCGCTGCACCTCGGTGCGGCGGCGATCCGGCACCTTGAGGTCGAAGGCGCAGGCGACGTGCAGGGCCTCGACGTCCTCGATCCAGGTGAACGCGACCTGGTATTCGGTCCAGCGCCCGGCCACCACGACGGACATCTCGTCCGTCTCGGCGCGATCGAAGATCCAGTCGCGGAGCGCGGCAAGACGCTCCACGACATCGAGCGGGTGCTCGATCCGATCGTAGCCTTCGATGTCGACGTGAAGCTGTGGCATGACGATCCGAGATGACGCCGCCGTATTCCGGCGCCGCGGCATGGTGAACGATAAATAACCAAAGTTCGGAACCATGTCACGACACGAAATCACTTGTCCCGATGGGACGGAATATCGCGCGATGACGACTTGGCGGCTCCCGGTCTTCGGCGGGCTAAGGCGAATCAGTACGTCACCGACTATAAACCGGCGCGGACTCGCGACACAAAGCGCTTCGCCCGGCCGGTGAACAGGAAATGGATCGTTCGCGCGCGCTTCCTGTGTACAAGCCCGCCGCCCCGCCGAGACCGATTCGCGCCGGTCGCCCGCGCGTCGGATCAGATCGCCTCGCTCGCTCCGGCGGTGGACGCAGCGGCCGCGGCCGGCGCCGCATCGGCCTCGAGCGCCGCGACCCGCGCGGTCAGCGCCTCGTTCTGCACGCGCAGGGTGGCGACCATGTCGCGCAGCACGTCGAGCTCCTCGCGGGAGGCGATGTCCATGTCGCGGATCAGCCGCTCGGCCTGGGCACGGATCACGGTCTCGGCCTCGCGGCGCACCCCCTGCGCGGCGCCCGCGGCATCCGTCATCAGGCGGGCGAAGTCGTCGAACAGGCGGTTGGAGGGGGGCATGTGGTCTCCGAAAGCTCGCAGCCGCAACCCGGCCTGCGCCTCGACATAGGAATCCGCGGAGTCCGGGGCAATCCGCCGGCGCGGCGCGGCGCGGGCGGCCACAAAAGAAAACGGGGCCCCGAAGGACCCCGTCGCCGACCGATCAGGGTCGGTCAGATCACATGCGGCGCATCATGTGGCGGCGCATCATGCGGTGCTCCATGTGCCGGCGCATCATGCGACGCTCCATCCGGCGATGCATCATGCGACGCTCCATGCGGTGCATCTGCACATGCTCGATCGCGTCGGGGGCGGTCACGCCCATCGGGGCGCCCGGGGCGGCGGAGGCGGGGGCGGTGATGGCGGCGGCGCCGAGCGAGGCCAGAACGGCAACGGCGAAGGTCAGTTTCCTCACGGAGATAATCCTGTTTCTTGTCGTCGGGCCGCGGCACCCATGTCATCTCCCGGGTCCGGGAGATAAGAGAAGGACGTCGCGCCGGTGAAGCGCGGCGGGTCTCCGCTTCGACCCGCCGCTGGTAACTCGCAACTTACAGATTCGTTTCCTCGAAAGCCTTCACCCACTCCGCGCAAATTCCGGAGCGGACGATGTCGTCGCGGGTGAACTCGACCACGGGGATCGGCATCATCCGGCTCTTGATCAGGTGGATGACGGTGCGCAGCCCCGAGGTCTCGCGCAGGTCGGTCTGCGAGACGTCGCCGTTGATGATCACCTGGCAGGCGTCGCCGATGCGGGTGAGGAACATCTTGATCTCGGCGGTGGTCGTGTTCTGCGCCTCGTCGAGGATCACGAGGCAGTCCTTGAAGGTGCGCCCGCGCATCACCTCGAACGGCACGATCTCGATGTCGCCGGCCTTCAGGGCGATCTCGAAGGCGGCGGCGCCCATCCGTTCCTTCATCGCCTCGGTGAGGGGAGCGACCCAGGGCGCGATCTTCTCCTCCAGCGTGCCGGGAAAGAAGCCGAGCGAACGGCCGCCGGGAACGTTCGGGCGGGTGATGATCACCTTGGCGATCCGGCGCTGGCGCAGCAGGTCGGCGGCGCGTGTGCCGGCGATGTAGGTCTTGCCGGTGCCGGCCGGGCCGAGCACGATGACCTGCGGGTTCAGGGCGAGCGCGTCGAGGTATTCGGCCTGCCGGTCGGTCAGCGGCTGGATCGGGCCTAGGTTTCGTTCCTCGTCGAAGCGGGTCCTGTGCAGCCGGACCGTGCGGTCTTCCACCAGCTCGAGTCGTGCGCGCCGTCTTTTCATCGATCAACACTCCGCGTGGGATTTGCCAACCAAAAGGACTTGCTAACCAGAAACCGCTCTTCGCTCTAACCTTCGTATCGTGGGCTTATCTCTCCTCTCGGAGGCAATGACGCTGCCTCGAGCCGGTTCCGGCCCTCGACACGAAGCTTGTGGACAAGACGAGCCGCTGCGCGGCCCGCCTGGTCGTTGCCGGAGCATGCAACGCGCGCACCATAGAGTCGGGCGATGCGACGGCCGCATGACGGGGCCCGGCAGGTGTTGCTGAAATGGCTCGGACGACGGCGGATGGTGCGCCGGGACGGTCGGGGGATGGGGCCGTGTCCGGTCCGCCCAAGGTCGTGTCCTACGCCCGACGTCACGCTCGTCCGCGAGCGGCCTCAGGCCGGCTGCAGGAAGCTGTCGAGCACCATCTTGCGACCGGCCTTGTCGAAGTCAACGGTGAGCTTGTTGCCGTCGACGGCGGCCACGTCGCCGGGGCCGAACTTGGTGTGCAGAACCCGCATCCCGGCCTCGAAGGCCGAGGGCGTGCCGGTGGATTTGGCGATCAGCTCGCCCTCGATCTGGCGCGGGCCGCCGCGCCCGCCGCCGGGCGAGGCGCCGAAGCCGCGGGCGGTGGTGTGCGCCGCGCCCTTGCCGAAGTTGTTCTGCTGCCCGGTATTGGCCTGCGCCCGCTGCCAGCCCGGCGTGCCGTAGCTCGAGCCGAAGGGCTGCGGGTTGCGGTCGAAGCGCGAGGCGCCGGCGGAGAAGTGGGCCGGCGCCTCGATCACGTCGACCGCCGATTCCGGCAGCTCGTCGATGAAGCGCGACGGGATGGTCGAGGACCACAGGCCGTGGATGCGGCGGTTGACGGCAAAGGACAGCTTCGCGCGCTTGCGGGCCCGCGTCAGCCCGACATGGGCGAGGCGACGCTCCTCCTCGAGGCCCGCGCGGCCGCTCTCGTCGAGGGCGCGCTGGTTCGGGAAGAGGCCATCCTCCCAGCCGGGCAGGAACACCGTGTCGAATTCCAGCCCCTTGGCCGCGTGCAGGGTCATCAGCGAGACGCGCTCGGCGCCCTCGGCCTCCGAGGCCTCCATCACCAGCGAGACGTGCTCGAGGAAGGCGCCCATGTCGGGGAACTCCTCCATCGAGCGGACGAACTCCTTGAGGTTCTCCAGCCGCCCGGCGGCGTCGGCCGACTTCTCCTTCTGCCACATCTCGGTGTAGCCGGATTCCTCGAGGATGGTCTGCGCCACCTCGGAATGCGGGTTGCTCTCGACGAGCCGAGCCCACCGCGAGAAGCTCTCGGTGAGCGCGCGCAGCGTCGAGCGCACGCGGGGCTTGAGCTCGTCGGTCTCGCAGAGCTTTCGCGCGGCGTGGAGCAGCGGGACCTGCTCGGCGCGGGCGTAGAGGTGGAGCTGCTGCAGCGTCGCGTCGCCCAGGCCGCGCTTGGGGGTGTTCACGATCCGCTCGAAGGCGAGGTCGTCGGACGGGTTGTTGGTCGCACGCAGGTAGGCCAGCGCGTCGCGGATCTCGGCGCGCTCGTAAAAGCGCGGGCCGCCGATCACCCGGTAGGGCAGGCCGAGCTGGACGAAGCGGTCCTCGATCTCGCGCATCTGCGCCGAGATCCGCACCAGCACCGCGATCTCGGAGAGCGGGTGCTGCTTGGCCTGGAGCGCCTCGATCGATTCCGCCAGGAGCCGCGCCTCTTCTTCCGAATCCCACGCGCCCGACACGGTGACGGGCTCGCCGAGCTCGTCCTCCGTGCGCAGGGTCTTGCCGAGCCGGCCCTGGTTCTTGGCGATCAGGCCCGAAGCGGCGGCCAGGATGTGGCCCGTCGAGCGGTAGTTGCGCTCCAGGCGGACCACCACGGCACCGGGAAAATCGTGCTCGAAGCGCAGGATGTTATCGACCTCGGCCCCGCGCCAGCCGTAGATCGACTGGTCGTCGTCGCCGACGCAGGCGATGTTCTTGCGCACCTGCCCGAGCAGCCTGAGCCAGAGGTACTGGGCGACGTTGGTGTCCTGGTACTCGTCGACGAGGATGTAGCGGAACCGGTCCTGGTAGTTGGCCAGCACGTCCGGATTCTCGCGCCACAGCTTGAGGCAGAGCAGCAGCAGGTCGCCGAAATCGACCGCGTTGAGCGTGACGAGCCGGGCTTGGTAGGCGGTGTAGAGGTCGCCGCCCTTGCCGAAGGCGAAGGCCTGCGCCTCGCCGGCCGGGATCTGGTCCGGGCCGAGGCCGCGGTTCTTCCAGCCGTCGATGACGTGGCCGAGCGCGCGTGCCGGCCAGCGCTTCTCGTCGATGTTCTGGTCCTTCAGCACCTGCTTCATCAGGCGCAGCTGGTCGTCGGTGCCGAGGATCGTGAAGTCGGATTTCAAGCCCACCAGCTCGGCGTGGCGGCGCAGGATCTTGGTGCCGATGGCGTGGAAGGTGCCGAGCCAGGGCATGCCCTCGCCGGCCGGCCCGATCAGCGTGCCGATGCGGTGCTTCATCTCCCGCGCGGCCTTGTTGGTGAAGGTCACCGACAGGATGTCGAACGGCCGCGCCCGGCCGGTCGTGATCAGGTGGGCGATGCGGGTCGTCAGCACCCGCGTCTTGCCGGTGCCGGCGCCGGCCAGCACCAGGACGGGGCCCTCCGTCGCCTCGACGGCGCGGCGCTGCTCATCGTTCAGGCCGTCGAGATAGGAGGACGCGCTCGGGCGCAAGGCCCCCATGGCGCGGGCGGCGATGGAGCTGGAGCCACGCTCCGCGTCGGAAGGCGGCGTCGCATGCGAAGAGTTCGGCATGGGCAATCCCTGGACCAAAACGCGAACGGCGTCGAGACCCGGACGCCGAGGCCTCGACGCTGAGGCGCGATCGCCGAGGCCCGGAGCCCGAGGCCCGGACGCAATGTCGCCGCCCCGCGCGGCCGCCGGGCGGGAACTTGAAGCAGGCCGGCCGCTTGCTCACATCATCGACAGACATCCCCCACACAGGAGCGCCCGATGCGCATCGTGCCGATCGCCATCATCGCCGCCCTCGCCGCCACGCCCGCCCTCGCGCAGGTCCGGCAGGGCAACCCCGACGCCGCCAACGAGTCCTTCGCCCGCCAGGGCGAGTCCCGGGCGCTGCAGCAGAACCTCACCTCGCAGAACAACACCACGCGCATGGAGATCCAGCGCAGCCAGCAGATGCAGGCACCCCAACCCACCCCGGGCGTGATCGTCGCCCCCCGGCGCTGAGCCGAGCCCGCGGGCGTTGAACCGAGGCCGCGGGCGCCCTGGCGCCTGCGGTCCCGCGCCGTGCTATGCCCGCCGTGAACCCGCCGGGTGGCGCGGGGTGCATGCGGAACGATCACGGTGCGTGACCTCCTGACCGCGCTCGCGGGCGCCGTCATCCTGATCCTCGTCGCGGCGCTCGCGGTGCCGCCCTTCATCGACTGGCCGGCCCATCGCGCCTTCGTCGACGCGACCGTGAGCGGGTCCCTCGGCCTGCCGGTGCGCAGCGAGGGCCGCATCGACGTGCGGCTTCTGCCCTCGCCGCGCCTGCGCCTCGACCGCCTTCATCTCGGCGACGAGCCGGGACGGCCCGCCCTCGATCTGCGCTTCGTCAAGGCCGAGCTCGGCCTGAGCCCGCTGCTGGCGGGCGCGTTCCGCTTCACCGAGACCCGGATCGGCCGCGCCGAGGTCAAGCTGCCGGTGACCGAGGGCGACGCCCTCTTGGTGCCGGCCGGCCTCGGCGAGGCCCTGCGCGGCCGCGACCTCGCGATCGAAGACCTCCACGTCCAGCAGCTGCTGCTGACCACGGTGGTGCCCGCGACCGGGCGCACCGACCAGTTCTACGCGGAAGCCGTGCAGATCCAGGCGCCGGCCCTCGTCGGCCCCTGGCGGGTCGCGGGCACCAGCGGCGGCCTGCCGTTCACCCTGGTCAGCGGCGAGCCGGCGGCGGACGGCGCCGTCGCCCTGAAGCTCTCGGGCGGCGGCGACGCCCATCCGCGCTTCGAGGCCGACGCCCGCGTCGCCTTCGTGCCGGCGGATCCGCGCGGCGGCGCCCGCAGCACCGAGCCGCGCCCGCTCGTCGCCGAGGCCGAGGGCAGCGCCCGCCTCGTCGTCGGCCCGCCGGCCCAGGCCGCCGGCGCCTACCTGCCGTTCGCGCTGGGCGGCAAGTTCAAGGCCCGCGGCGCCCTCGTCCGGTTCGAGGGCGTCAACGCCGAGATCGATCCGGGCGGGCAAGCCTTGCGGCTTTCCGGCAGCGGCCAGATCGACCTGCGCCGCTGGCGCGCGGGGCTGACCCTGGAGGCGCGCCGCCTCGACCTCGACGCCTTCCTGCTCTCGCCGGGCGGGCAGGCCTTCGTGGCGCGCGGGCTGCCCAAGGTGGGCGCGAAATCGGGTGGCGGCCTGCCGGTGATGCTCGACCTCGACCTCTCGGTCGAGGCGGCCGTGCTCGGCTTCGAGGAATGGTCCAACCTCAAGACCACGGGCACCCTCGACCGCACCGGCGGCCTGCTGCTGCGACGCTTCTCGGCCGTGGCGCCGGGTGCGGCGACCATCACGGCCAGCGGCGAGATCGACACCGATCCGAGCCCGCGCTTCACCGGCCCGGTCGCGCTCGCGGCCGCGGCCTCCGACGGGCTCGGGCGCTACCTGCGCCGGCTCGGCCTCGACGGGCCGCCGACGGCGCTGCTCGACGGGCGGCCGGTCGAGGTCTCGGCCGAGGTCTCGGCGGCCGGCACCGCGTTCTCCCTGCGCAACCTCCGGCTCGCGCTGGGCGAGGCGCAGGTTACCGGAAATGCCCGCTACACCCCGGCCGAGGGCCGGACCCGCGGCCGGTTCGACGCGCAGATCCGCGCCCGCGGCCTCGACGTCGCCGGCCTGCCGCCGCTCGGCAACGCGCTCGCGGGGCTGCACGGCCACGACCTCGGCCTGACCATCGAGGCGCGCGACCTGCGCTACGGCGCGACCGGCACCGGGAACGGCACGCTCTCGGCCAGCATCCAGTCGGACGGCGCCGCCCTCGTCGTCGACAGCCTCGACGTGACGGACCTGGCCGGCGCCAACGCCAAGCTGTCCGGGCGGATCGGCGCCGACGGCACGGGGCGCGTCGCCGGCCGGCTCTCGGCCCCGGTGGCGGCGCCGCTGGTCGCCCTGGTCGACCGGGTCTGGATCGCGGAGACGCGCCTGATCCCGGCCTTCCTGCGCGCCGGCGCGCTCGACCTCGCCGTCACGCTGGAGCGCGACGCGGGCGACGCCGACGCGCTGCGGCTCGCCGCCACGGGCCAGGCCGCGGGCGGCAGCCTCGACCTGTCGCTGGTCAGCCGCGCCGGCGCGGTCGAGGGGGCGAGGATCCGCCTCGCGACGCCGCGGGCCGGCACCTGGCTCGGCCGCACCGACATCGCCGGCCTGCAGCAGCCGGCCGACCTGAGCCTGGTGGCGGCCCGCGCGGCCGACGGCGGCCTGACGCTCCAGGCGACCGGCACGATCGCCGGCGCCACGCTGTCGACCGCGACGCCGCTGCGGCTTCCCACCGAGGGCGGCCCGCCCCGATCCGGCGCGCTGCGGATCGAGACCGCCGACCTCGCGCCGTTTCTGACGCTGGCGGGCGCCGCCGCCCTCGCGCCGGGGCCGTGGTCGGCCGACCTTTCCGTCGCGCTGACCCGGCAAGGAGACGACGCGCGTGCCGCGCTCGCTGGCCGGATCGCGGGGGCGGCCCTCGATGCGACCCTCGTCCGCGCGCCGGACGGGGCGCTGTCGGGAACGGCGCGCCTCGCCCGCCTGTCCCTGCCGCAGCTCGCGGCCGCCCTGGCGATGCCGGCGGGCGCCGCCGGCCGGTTCGGCCCGGTGCCACCGCCGGGACCGCCGGTCTCCCTCGACCTCAGGGTCGACCAGCTCGAGCTCGGGCGCGGGCTCACCGCCTCGGGCGCCGCCATGGCGTTGGGGTTCGAGGAGGGGACCCTGACGCTGCGCGACCTCTCGGCCAGGCTCGCCGAGGGCCGGATCGCCGGCTCGGCGACCCTGTCGCGTCGCGGCGGCCTCGCCTCGATCGCGGGCGAGGGCACCGTCGCCGAGCTGTCGATCCCGGCGCTCGCGGGGGGCGGCCCGCTCGGCGGGCGCCTGTCGGCGGCGCTGCGCTTCGGCACCTCCGGCGAGACGCCCGGCGCGCTGGCGGCCAACCTCTCGGGCACCGGCAGCCTGACGCTCGCCGCCCTCAACCTGCCCGAGACGGATCCCGCCGCCGTCGGGCACGCCCTCGTCCGCGCTCTGCAGATCGAGGACCCCTTGCGCGACGGCCGGCTCCAGGCCCTCGTCGCCGAGGAGCTGTCGAAGGCCGCCGCCGGCACGACGCAGCCGGCCTCGGCGCCGGCCACCATCATCGGAGGGGTCGTGCGCGCCGGGCCGCTCGACCTCGATTTCGGCGCGGCGCGCTGGAACGGGACGCTCGGCTACGATCTTCGAACGAGCCGGCTCGACGCCCGCGGCACGCTCGGCGGCGGTGCGCCGCCGAAGGGCTGGAGCGGCGGGCCGCCCGCGATCCAGCTCGGCTTCGCCGGCCCGCTCGCCGCGCCCGAGCGCAGCCTCGACGTCGGCCCGCTCACCACCGGGCTCGCCGCCCTGGTGCTGCAGCGCGAGCTCGAGACCATCGAGCTGATCGAGGCCGACCAGATCGAGCGCCAGCGGCGCCGCGCCCGGATCGAGATGGACAAGGCCCGCGCCGCCGCCCTCAAGGCCGCCGCCGAGAAGGCCGCTGCGGAAAAGGCGGCTGCGGAGAAGGCGGCCGCCGACAGGGCCGCGGTCGAGGAGGCCGCCCGCCAGGCCCGGCTCAAGGCGCAGGCCGCCGAGGAGGCTGCCCGCCGCGCCCGCGCCGAGACCGCCGAACCGCCGCCGGCCGAGCGCCCGCTCGACATCCGCCTGCCGCCCGCCCAGCCGTGATGCGCGTTCTCCCTCCCCCGCAGTGGGGGGAGGGCGTGTTCCTATCTCGGCGGCGCCACCCCGCGCCCCCTCAAGCCTTCCCCACCGCCGCCAGCGCGAAGCCGTAGATCAGCGCCACCTCTTCGAGCCGGTCGAAGCGGCCGGCGGCGCCGCCGTGGCCGGCTTCCATGTTGGTGCGCAGCAGGACCGGGCCGCCGCCGGTCATGGTTGCGCGCAGGCGCGCCACCCATTTCGCCGGCTCCCAGTAGGTCACGCGCGGATCGGTGAGGCCGCCGAGCGCCAGGATCGCCGGATAGGCCTTGGCCGCGACGTTGTCGTAGGGCGAGTACGACAGGATCGTCCGGAACGCCGCCTCGCTCTCGGCGGGGTTTCCCCATTCCGGCCATTCCGGCGGGGTCAGCGGCAGCTCGGCGTCGAGCATGGTGTTGAGCACGTCGACGAAGGGCACGTCGGCGACGATGCCGGCGAACAGCTCGGGGGCGAGGTTGGCCACCGCCCCCATCAGCATGCCGCCGGCGCTGCCGCCATGCGCGACGATCCGCTTCTCCGACGTGTAGTTCGCGGCGATCAGCGCCCGGGCGCAGGCGACGAAGTCTGAGAAGGTGTTGGGCTTCTTCTCGCGCTTGCCGTCGAGGTACCAGCGCCAGCCCTTCTCGGTGCCGCCGCGGATGTGGGCGATGGCGTAGACGAAGCCGCGGTCGACCAGGCTCAGCAGGTTGGTGCGGAACGCCGCCGGCATCAGCGTGCCGTAGGCGCCGTAGCCGTAGAGCAGCAGCGGCGCCGACCCGTCGAGGACGAGGTCGCGCCGGTGCAGCAGCGAGATCGGGACCTGCTCGCCGTCGGCGGCAGTCGCGAACAGGCGCCGGGTGACGTAATCCTCCGGCGCGTGCCCGCTCGGGATGGTCTGGCGCTTGCGCAGGAGCCGGGCGCGGGTGGCGCAATCGTAGTCCCAGGTCTCCGTCGGCGTCGTCATGGACGAGTAGGCGAACCGGATCGTCGCCGTCTCGAACGCGTAGCCGGGCTGGAGGCCGAGCGAGTAGGCCTCCTCGGCGAACGCCACCGCATGCTCCTCGCGGGTCGCGAGGTCGCGCACGATGATCCGCGGGCGGGCGTTCTCCACCTCGAGGCGGACCAGATGCGCCGTGAGCACGTGCAGGTGGCGGATCATGGTGCCGGCGCGGTGCGGCACGAGGTCGGTCCAGTGCGCCCGGCCCGGGTCGGCCACCGGGGCGGTGACGATCTTGAAGTCCTCGGCGCCGTCGGCGTTGGTGAGGATGTAGAGATCCGTCCCGCGATGCTCGACCGAGTAGATCAGCAGCGGCTCGCGCGGCTGCACCACGCGCAGGCGCCCGTCCGGCGCGGCGCGGTCCAGGAGGTGGACCTCCGAGGTCTCGTGGTCGCTCGCGGTGATGGTGAGGTAGCCGCCCGACTGCGTCGCCCCGATATGGACGAAGAACCCGGAATCGCGCTCGGTGTAGACCGCGAGGTCGTCGGCCTGGTCCGCGCCGAGGCGGTGGTACATCACCCGTGCCGGCCGGTGGTTGGCGTCGACCGCCACGTACCAGAAGCCCATGCCGTCGGCCGACCACACCGCCTCGCCGGAGGTCGCCTCGACCCGGTCCGGCGCGTCGGTCCCGGTGGCGAGGTCGCGTACGCGGATGGTGTGGAGCTCCGAGCCCTTGGTGTCTGCGCCCCAGGCCAGGCGGGCGTGGTCGTCGGAATGGGCGGCCCCGGCGATCTCGAAGAACGCCTGGCCCGCGCCCTCCTCGTCGCCGTCGATCAGAATCTCCTCGGCCCCCGCGTCGTCGACGGAACCGGTCGGCCGGCGACAGATCAGCGGGTGCTGGCCGCCGTCGCGGTGGCGGTTGTAATAGGCGAACGGCCCATCCGGGGTCGGCACGCCGCTGTCGTCCTCGCGGATGCGGCCGCGCATCTCGGCGACCAGGGTCCTGCGCAGCGGCGCCGCGTCGGCGAGCGCAACCTGCGCGTAGTCGTTCTCGGACTTCAAGTAGTCCGCGATGTCCGCGGGCAGGGCTGCCGGGTCCTTGAGGACATCCTGCCAGTTCTCGGCCTTCAACCAGGCGTAGTCATCGGTGATGGTGCGGCCATGGACGACGTAGCTGTGCGGCCGGCGCGGCGCCTTCGGTGCGTCGGATGCGGGCGGGACGTGAGCCGTTTCGAACGCCATCTGAAATTTCCCGTGGAGAATCTTCGAGCCTGCGCATGTGCCGTGCGGCCCGTTCCCGGACAAGACCCGGCGTCGAAACGCTCGCGATCGGATGGTGTTGGCCGGGCGGGGCATCGCGCGGACGGGGTGCCCGGGCCGAGCGCGGCCGCGCCAGGGTTTGACCAGGACGAGGGCTTGGCGAGGACGAGTGCTTGGTGCGGACGAGGGCTTGATGCGGACGAGGACTTGGCGAGGACTTGGCTTGACAGCTTTCGCCGCGAGGCTCTCGGTGGCGGGCGGCGGCGTGGCGTCCGCCGAGGGAGGCGCAATCAGAGGTAGCGAAACTCGCCGCCAGCACTTCGCCCTTGAGTAGGCATCTGTTTCAGCGATGTCGGCAAGCTGAAATATTCTTCCGGATAGTTGACGTTGCGTATCCAAGCTGCCGTCGAGCAACTTGCGGCCGATCTGCAAATATCCTATTGAGATGTCGTGGCGAAAGGGGTCGCCGCATTTCACTCAGCACTTGCGGGCAGGACGACCATTGTTGCGGGAATGCCCGCATCGCACCACGAGACGTCGGGGCCGATGGTCCGCGCCGCTCGGGACGCGTCGACTGCCTCAGCGTCCAGGGGACATCGCCGAACATGAACGACACAGACACCACGGTCGATTACGTGGAACTCGCCGCCGACATCGTGTCGGCTTACGTCAGCAACAATCCGGTCCCCCCGGGCGAGCTGGCGCAGCTGATCGGCCGCGTCCACGCTTCGCTGGTGCAGGTCGCGGGCGGGCAGGTCGAGGCGGCCGCCCCCGCCGGTCCGCTGACGCCGGCCGTGCCGGTGAAGAAGTCCGTCACCGCGGACCACATCATCTGCCTGGAGGACGGCCGGACCTTCAAGTCGCTCAAGCGCCACCTGCGCGCCAAGTACGACATGAGCCCCGAGCAGTACCGCGCCAAGTGGGGCCTGCCGCCGGATTACCCGATGGTCGCACCGAACTACGCCAAGGCCCGCTCCGACCTCGCCAAGGCGATCGGCCTCGGCCAGACCCGCAACGGCAACTACGACGAAGCCGCCTGAGGCGGCCGGAGGCGAAGCCGGGGCGCACCCGGCTTCGCTCGCGTTGCCAGAGGAACGAACCTTGCACTGCCTCAGTCCTGTCCCGTGAGCGGTCTGTTCCGATGAGCGATCCCAAGATCCCCACCGACGACCTCGACAAGGCGAACGACGTCCTGGCGGAGTGGGCCGCCCGGTCCGCGGCCGACAGCGACGGGCTGGTCGAGCGGCTCGCCGCGATGGGCTACGACGTTCGCGGCAAGTCCGAGGACGAGATTGCCGAGGTGCTGAAGCATCCGCCGACCCAACCCACGGCGTGAGCTGCGTGACGCTCCACAGCGCGCGGGCCGTCAAGTCTTGATCTAGGACGATTTTCAAGACTCTCCTGTTTCCTTCGCCGTGACGAAGATCGTTCGCGTTGGGAACAAAACATGAACAAAACTCCTCAAGCCCGGACCGCCCGCCCCGTGGCCGTGCCGCGCGCGGAGGCCGCGCTCGGGCGCGTCGGCGAGCGGCTGCTCGCGGCGCTCGCGCCCGAGGGCGCCTACGCCTTCCCGGACCCGGTCGAGGATGCAATGCTGATCGTGCGGTGCGGCGGCGGCGTCTCGCTCGGCGGCGGGCGCTTTCCCGCGGCGTCGGGCGAGCGCCTGCTGGCCGCGGACCTCGCCCACCGCGAGCCGGGTCCGCGCGGCCGCATCCTGCTGGCGCCGGCCGGCCGTGCCCGCCTCAGGCGCGGCGACGCCCCGGCCGGCGAAGCGTTCCGCGGCCAGCATCTCGACCTCGTGGTGGAGGGCGAGGGGGCGGAGCGACGCCTGCGCGACGCCGCCGAGAGCCCGATCGCCTGGATGGTTCGGCGGCGCGGCCGGGACGGGGCGCCCCTCCTCGACCGGGCCTCGTTCGAGGCCGGCGAGCGCCTGCGCCGCGACATCACCACGGGCCGGATGATGCCACGAATGGGCATCGACTGGAGCGCGATCCGCGTCGACGGTTCCGGCCCGCGCGACGCCGCCGGCGCCTCGGATGCGATGATGGCGGCCCGTGCCCGGGTGGAGCGGGCGATGGCCGCGGTCGGCCACGACCTGTCGGGCCTGCTGATCGACCTGTGCGGCCACGTGAAGGGGCTCGAGCGGATCGAGGAGGAGCGCCGCTGGCCGGCGCGCTCCGCCAAGGTGGTGGCGAAGATCGCCCTCGGGCGCCTCGCCGAGCATTACGGCCTGCAGCGCGAGGCGGTCGGGCCCGACCACGCCCGGATGCGGTTGTGGCGGGACCGGGCGTAAGCCCCGCGCGCTCAGGCGGCGAGGCGGACCGCGTCGCGATGTATGCGGTCCGCCATGGCGCGGACCCCGTTCGAGCGCTGCGGCGTCAGGTGCTCGCCGAGGCCGAGCTTGGTGTAGAGCGCGAAGGCGTCGGTGTCGGCCGCCTCGCGCGGGGTCTTGCCGTTGAACAGCGCCACCATCAGCGCGACGAGGCCGCGCACGATGTGGGCGTCGCTGTCGCCGCGCAGGTGCAGGCGCGGCACGTCGCCCGAGGCGTCGACGTTCAGGTCGATCCAGACCTGGCTGGCGCAGCCGAGCACCTTGTTCGACTCGGCATGCAGGGCCGGGTCGGCCGGCGGCAGGGTGCGGCCGAGCTCGATCAGGTAGCGGTAGCGTTCTTCCCAGTCGTCGATGAATTCGAAGTTCTCGACGATGGTCTCGATCGGAGGCAGCATGCTCGGCCGGTTTCGTGTCGGGGGGCGCGGGATATCCCGGATATAGGTCGCCGCCCCGGCCGATGCGAATCGCGACGCCCGCTCAGGCCGGGTCCTCGACCCGCGCCTCCGGCAGCTGCAGCCGCAGCGGATCCTCGGCGGTCGCGACGCCGGTGACCGCGATCTCGGCCTGGGCGGCGTAGGCCGCGATCAGCCGCGGCCCCAGCTTCGGGATGTTCGGCCGACCCGACTCCGCCTGGTCGCCGGCCCCGGAGACGATCGAGAGACGCACCGGTGCACCGGGGGCCGCGTCGATGTCGATGGCGATCGCGCAGGCGACGCTCTCGGCGGTGGCATCGAGGCATTCGGCGACGATCTCGGCGACGATCATGCCGAGGGCGTTGGCGGTGCGCGGCTCGACCAGGCTGGTGCCGGCGCCGCCGAGATGGACGCCGATGCGGCCGGCCCGACGCAGCTGGCCGAGGCCGGAGGCGAGCCGGTGCAGGTAGTCGCGCAGGTCGATCGAGGCGATGTGCGGCGCCTCGTGCAGGTGCTGCTGCACCAGCGCGATCGCCCGCACCCGCTGGCCCAGCGCCTCGAAGCTGCCGCGGCAGGGCTCGGGCGCCGCGCGGCCGTAGAGCCCGATCAGGCTGACCATCACCTGGAGGTTGTTGCGGACCCGGTGGTAGACCTCGGCGAGCAGGGTCTCCTTCTCCTGCAGCGCCTCCTCGATATGCACCTCGGCATGCTTGCGGTCGGTGATGTCAAAGCACGAGCCGAGATAGCCGCGGAACTCGCCGTCCTCGGTCAGCGGCCGGGCGGTGTCGAGCAGCCAGCGATAGGCCCCGTCGTGGCGCCGCAGGCGGAACTCCACGGTGAACGGCTCCCGCGCCGTGAACGCGGCCGAGACGATGCGCGCGTGGCGCTCGAAGTCGTCCGGGTGGAGCCCCGTGCGCCAGCCGGCGCCGAGCTCCTCCTCCAGCGGCCGCCCGGTGAACTGGAGCCAGCACTCGTTGTGATGGATCGCGTGGCCGAGATGGTCCGAGCGCCACATCATCAGCGGAACGTCGTCGGCGAAGCGCCGGAACTCCGCGCTGACCATGGGCGCTCCCGGCTCGCTGTCCTGACCGCCCGCACCGGCCGGCTTCGACTCACCGTTCATGATCTTCCCGATCCGCCCCTGTTCCGATCTGATGTGCGCTAGGCAAGCGCCGGTCAACGTGTCGGGCGATGGGCCGTTCCGATAGGGACGACGTCCTGTCACCCGCGCGGCCCCGCCCGGCCTCCCGGGCCGGCGGAACCGCGCGGTGGGCCGCGTCTCAGCGCGGGTCCGGCGGACCCTCGCCCTTGCCGACGAAGGGGATGCCGTCGATCGGGCATTCCTCGGTGCCGACGCCCTGCCGGGTGATGGCGCGCACCGCGTCGCGGGTGGCGTCGGGGTCCTCGATCCAGCGGCGGTAGAAGTCGTAGGGGCATTCCGACAGCCCGTGCCGGTTCTCCTTCGAGTTGATCATCCCGGTGTAGCCGCGGTGCAGCAGCTTGAAGAGGTGGTTCTCCGACTGCCCGTGCGCACGGAAGTCGCGGATCAGGAACTTCGACAGCGCCGCGTACTGGATGCCCATCTCCTCCTCGCCGCACTCGCCGAGGGTGCGCCCGTCGAAGCCGACGATCGCGGAGTGGCCGAAGTAGCTGTAGACCCCGTCGAAGCCGGCCGCGTTGGCCACCGCCACGTAGGTGTTGTTGGCGAAGGCCATCGCCTTCGACATCAGGATCTGCTGCTCCTTGGCCGGGTACATGTAGCCCTGGCAGCGGATGATGAGCTCGGCCCCGCGCATCGCGCAGTCGCGCCAGATCTCGGGATAGTTGCCGTCGTCGCAGATGATCAGGCTGATCATCAGGCCCTTCGGCCCCTCCGAGACGTAGGTGCGGTCGCCCGGGTACCAGCCCTCGATCGGCGTCCAGGGCATGATCTTGCGGTACTTCTGCACGATCTCGCCCTGGTCGTTCATCAGGATGAGCGTGTTGTAGGGCGCCTTGTTCGGGTGCTCCTCGTGGCGCTCGCCGGTGAGCGAGAACACGCCCCAGACCTTGGCCTTCCGGCAGGCGGCGGCGAAGATCTCGGTCTCCGCCCCCGGCACGGTGGAGGCGGTCTCGTACATCTCGCCCGCGTCGTACATGATCCCGTGGGTCGAGTATTCGGGGAAGATCACCAGGTCGAGGCCCGGCAGGCCGGCCTTCATCCCGACGATCATGTCGCCGATCTTGCTCGCGTTCTCCAAGACCTCGGCCTTGGTGTGGAGGCGGGGCATCTTGTAGTTCACCACCGCGACGCCGACGCTGTCGGCGCTGGACGAGATGTCTCCGTGCATCATGGCGTGGGTTCCTCCTGGCTTGGGTTCTTGCCTCCCCCGCGAGAGGGGGAGGGTGAGCTGCAGCCTAGTGGCTGATCATCCACGGCCGCGCGTTCGGAAAGCTCTTGGCGGCCGTGGGGTTGGACTTCGCCTTGGTCCCGCTGCAGCAGCCGCAGCCGGCCCCGTGCGCGGACGACTTGCGGGGCGCGTGCGCGCTGCGCTCGTTGGTGGCGAAGGCCTTGCGCCGGCCCGCATCCATGGAGGCGAGGTTCGGCGCGGTGAGGAAGGCGCGCCCGCACGCCGCCCCGCAATCGGGACAGTCGTGCGGGTCCCTGAACTGCGCCATCGGGCGCAGCACCGTGAACGGCCCGCAGGCCTTGCAAGCGTAATCGTAGACGGGCATTCGAGCGCTTTCAGGCAGGGTGCACGCGGTCTGCCGCCCGGAAGGCGCGGCAGATCCGAAGACTACAGATCCGGCGAGAGCGGCATCTGGATCGAGCCGTCGAGGAACTTCGTCGGCCCGGCAGCAGTGGGATTGATGTCGAACTCGAAGATCTTGGTCGGAATCCACAAGGTCGCGCAGGCGTTCGGGATGTCGACGACGCCGGAGATGTGGCCCTGGACCGGCGCGGTGCCGAGGATCGAGTAGGCCTGCGCGCCCGAGTAGCCGAACTTCTTGAGGTACTCGATCGCGTTGAGGCAGGCCTGGCGGTAGGCCACCGTCACGTCGAGGTAGTGCTGCTTGCCGTGCTCGTCGACCGAGACGCCCTCGAAGATCAGGTGGTCGTCGAACTTCGGGGTGATCGGCGACGGCTTGAAGATCGGGTTCTTGATCCCGTACTTGGCCATGCCGTCCTTGATCAGGCTGACCTTGAGGTGGACCCAGCCCGCCATCTCGATCGCGCCGCAGAAGGTGATCTCGCCGTCGCCCTGGCTGAAGTGCAGGTCGCCCATCGAGAGGCCGGCGCCGGGCACGTAGACCGGGAAGTAGATCTTCGAGCCGCGCGACAGGTCCTTGATGTCGCAATTGCCGCCGTGCTCGCGCCCCGGCACCGTGCGGGCGCCGGCGGCCGCCGCCTTGTCCTTCGCCTCGCCCTTGAGCCGGCCCATGTGGGCGGTCGGCGCGAAGGGCAGGGTGGCCAGCGCCGGCACGCGGTTCGGGTCGGTGTCGAACAGCGCCTTCTCGCGGGTGTTCCAGGTCTCCAGCATCTTCGGGTCGGGCAGGCAGCCGATCAGCCCCGGGTGGATCAGGCCGGGGAAGCGCACGCCGGGGATGTGGCGCGACTTGGTGAACATGCCCTCGAAGTCCCAGATCGACTTCTGCGCCTGGGGGAAGTGCTCGTCGAGGAAGCCGCCGCCGTTGTTCTTCGAGAAGAAGCCGTTGAAGCCCCACTGGCTCTCGGGCTTGGCGCCGATGTCGAGGAGGTCGACCACGAGCAGGTCGCCGGGCTCGGCGCCCTCGACGCCGATCGGGCCGGAGAGGAAGTGGACGATCGACAGGTCGATGTCGCGCACGTCGTCGGCGGAATCGTTGTTCTTGATGAAGCCGCCGGTCCAGTCGTAGGTCTCGACGATGAAGTCGTCGCCGGGCTTCACCGTCGCGACCATCGGGATGTCCGGGTGCCAGCGGTTGTGCACCATGTCGTTGTCGTAGGCCGATTGCGTCAGGTCGACCTTGATCAGCGTCTCGGGCATGTCTCGACTGTGCTCCCTGTTGTTCGAAAATCCGGGGCTTGGCGCATCCCCGCCCGGCCGGCGCACCGGCCGAAACCGTTCAGCTCGCGAGCAGCTCTTTGAGCGCGTCGTCGAGGGTCTTGATGTCGTCGGGGCTGGTGCCGGGGCCGCCGGCGAAGTGGCCCCACCAGGTGTCGATGACGCGCAGCTCCGCGTTCGGCATCGACTCCGCCTCGATGCGGTTGTCCTCGGGCGGGAAGTACAGGTCGGTCGAGGCCGGCATCAGGATCGCCTTGGCGGTGATCGCGCGAAGCGCCGCCTTGGTGTCCCCGTGGAAGGTGTCGTTGGCGCCGATGTCGCCGTTCTGCCAGGTCCACAGCATCGCGAGCAGGTCGTTGGCGTCGCGCGTGTAGAACAGCCCCTCCCAGAACCCGACGAGGAAGTCCTCGAGCGAGGCGTAGCCCATGTGGGTCTTGTCGGCCTCGATCCGGTAGAAGGTCTGCGACAGGCCCCAGCCGGCATAGACCCGGCCGAAGGCGCGCAGCCCCTTGTTCGGCGGGCTCGCGTACCAGCCCTCGGCGAAGGCGGCGTCGGCCTGGAGCGCGGCCTTGGCGCCTTCGAGGAAGACGAAGTTGTGCCGCGAGCACTTGGCCGAGCCCTGAAACGGCAGGATGCGCGGGACCATGTCGGGATAGAGCGCGCCCCAATGGTAGGTCTGGAGCGCTCCCATCGACCACCCGGTCACCAGCACCAGCTTATCGATGCCGAAATGCTCGGTGACGAGCCGGTGCTGCGCGCGGACGTTGTCGTAGGCGGTGACGTCCGGGAAGCGCGGCCCGTTCCAGGGGGCCGGCGTGTTGCTCGGCGAGGACGAGAGCCCGTTGCCGAACATGTTCGGGATGATGATGAAGTACTTCTCGGGGTCGAGCGCCTTGCCCGGCCCGATCAGCCACTCGTTCTCGGTGTGCTGGCCGGAATACCAGGTCGGGTAGACGATGGCGTTGTCGCGCCCCGCGTTCAGCGTGCCGAAGGTCTTGAACGCGAGCTTGGCGTCGCGCAGCGTCTTGCCGCATTGGAGAACGTGGTCGCCGAGCTCGAAGATCTCGTAATCGGCCATGATGTCCTCGTTCAGACCGAGAGGAAGCGGGCGACCTGGGCCTCGTCGATGTCGGCGCGCAGCGATTCGTGGACGATCTCGCCGTTCTCCATGACGAGCACCCGGTCGGCGACGTCGAGGGCGAAGCTCAGGACCTGCTCGGAGACGACGATCGACAGGCCGCGCGCGTCGCGGATCTTCTTCAGGGTCCGGCCCATCTCGCGGATGATCGACGGCTGGATGCCCTCGGTCGGCTCGTCGAGGAGCAGCACCTTCGGCTTGCTCGCGAGCGCGCGGGCGATGGCGAGCTGCTGCTGCTGGCCGCCCGACAGATTGCCGCCGCGCCGTCCCTTCATCTCGAGCAGCACCGGGAACATCTCGTAGAGGTCCTGCGGCACCTTGCGGGCGCCGGTGACGGTGAGCCCGGTCTCGATGTTCTCCTGCACCGTCATGGTCGAGAAGATCATCCGGCCCTGCGGCACGTAGGCGAGGCCCTTGGCGACCCGGGCGTGGCTCTTGAGGGCGCCGATCTCGGTGCCGTCGACGCGGATCGAGCCGGCCTTCACCGGCACGATCCCCATCAGGGTCTTCATCAGCGTGGTCTTGCCCATGCCGTTGCGGCCCATCACCGCGACGATCTCGCCGGGCGCGACCTGGAAGTTCAGCCCGTGCAGCACCTCGCTCTGGCCGTAGGCGGCGTGCAGGTCCTCGACGCTTAAGATCGGCGCGGCCGAGGGGAGCGTGGTGAGCGGAGGGGCCTTGGCCAGGGGGGGATGCGCGGTCTGCAGCATGATGCTCAGTGTCCCAGATACACTTCGATGACCTTCGGATCGTTCTTGACCCGCTCCATCGAGCCCTCCGACAGGACCTTGCCCTGGTGCAGCACGGTGACCCGGTGGGCGATGTCCTCGACGAACTTCATGTCGTGCTCGATCACCAGCACCGAGCGGCCGACGATGATCTGGTTCAGCAGCTCGGCGGTCTTGATGCGCTCGCCGACGCTCATCCCGGCCACCGGCTCGTCGAGCATCAGCAGCTCCGGGTCCTGGATCAGCAGCATGCCGATCTCGAGCCACTGCTTCTGGCCGTGGCTGAGGAACTCGGCCCGCTCCAGCAGCTGGTCCTTCAGGAAGATCGTCTCGGCGATCTCGTGGATGCGCTCGCGGACCTGCGCGTCGCGCTTGAAGGTCAGCGCCCCGAACACCGAGCGCCCGCGCGGGAACGAGATCTCCAGGTTCTCGAACACGGTCAGGTCGTCGTAGATCGACGGGGTCTGGAACTTGCGCCCGACGCCGGCCTGGACGATCGCGCTCTCGGTGAGCTTGGTCAGCTCCTGGCCCTTGTACTTGATCGACCCGGCGCTGGCGCGCGTGCGCCCGCAGATCAGGTCGAGCACCGTGGTCTTGCCGGCGCCGTTCGGGCCGATGATCACCCGGATCTCGTTGGGGTCGACGTAGAACGAGACGTCGTTGACCGCCTTGAACCCGTCGAAGGAGACGGTGAGCGCGTCGACCGCCAGCAGGTATTCGGGGGCGTTCGGGTTGGCGCCGATGACGGAGCCCGGGAGGATCGCGGCGTTCATGCTGTTCTCACTCGGCCGGTGCGCCGTGGGGGACGATCGCGGGGGGCGGGGCGCGCAGACCCTTCACCCGGCGCGTCAGGCGCGGCTCGACGTGCTCGCGCCAGATGCCGGCGAGACCGTTCGGGAAGGCCAGCACCACGGCGATGAACAGCGCGCCGAGGCCGAACAGCCACAGGTCGGGGAAGGATTCCGAGAAGCTGGTCTTGGCCCAGTTGACGAGCAGCGTGCCCCAGACCGCGCCGAACAGCGACATCCGCCCGCCGACGGCGGCGTAGATCACCATCTCGATCGAGGGCACGATGCCGACGAAGGACGGCGACATGAACCCGACCTGGAGGGTGAACATCGCGCCGCCGATCGCCGCGAAGGCGGCGGCGAGGCAGAAGGCGAAGACCTTGAACCCGGCGACCGAGTAGCCGGAGAACCGCACCCGGTCCTCCTTGTCCCGCATCGCGACCAGGATGCGCCCGAGCTTCGACTTCTTCACGAACTGCGCGATCAGGATGCAGCCGATCAGCAGGCCGCCGTTGACGAAGTAGAGGATGGTGTGGGCGCCGTCGGTGCGGATGTCCCAGCCGTGCAGCGTGCGCAGGTCGGTGATGCCGTTGATGCCGCCGGTGTAGCCCTGCTGCCCGACGATCAGGATCGTCAGGATCGCGGCGATCGCCTGGGTGATGATGGCGAAGTAGGTGCCCCCGACCCGGCGCTTGAACATCGCCGCCGAGATCACGAAGGCGAACAGCACCGGCACCGCGACGACGAGGATCAAGGTCAGCGGCAGGCTCTGGAACGGCTTCCAGAACCACGGCAGCGCCGTGATCTGGTTCCAGTCCATGAAGTCGGGGATGCCCGGCGTCGACTGGATCTTCGTGTTCTCGACGCTGGACGCCTCGAGCTTCAGGTACATCGCCATGCAGTAGCCGCCGAGGCCGAAGAAGCAGCCCTGGCCGAGCGACAGGATGCCGGCATAGCCCCAGCAGATGACGAGGCCGAGGGCGACGAAGGCGTAGGTGAGGTACTTGCCAACCAGGTTGAGCCGGAAGGCGTCGAGCAGGCTCGGCAGCACGACGAGCAGCACCAAAGCCAGCACAGCCAGGCTCAGCCACTCGATCGGCTTCATGAACGGGTTGTCGTTCACGGTGACGGACTTGGTCAGGGTCTGGACGGGGTTCTTCATCGTCGAAATCCTCAGCGCCGGACCTTGAGGGTGAACAGGCCCTGCGGCCGCAGCATCAGGATGCCGACCACCGCGAGCAGGGTGAGCACCTTGGCCATCGAGCCGGAGAGGAAGAATTCCAGCGTCGACTGGGTCTGGGAGATCGAGAACGCCGAGGCGATGGTGCCGAGCAGGGAGGCCGCCCCGCCGAAGACCACGATCAGGAAGGTGTCGACGATGTAGAGCTGGCCCGAGGTCGGCCCGGTCGAGCCGATCATCGTGAAGGCCGAGCCGGCCACGCCCGCGATGCCGCAACCGAGGCCGAACGTGTAGCGGTCGACCTTCTCGGTATCGATGCCGACGGCGCCGGCCATCGGGCGGTTGGCCATCACCGCGCGGACCTGCTGGCCGAAGCGCGAGCGGTAGATCAGCAGCGCGACGCCGACCGTGATCAGCGTGGTGACCGCCATCACGAACAGGCCGTTGATCGGGATCTCGATCGAATCGGTGACCTGCACCGAGCCGATCAGCCAGCTCGGCAGCTCGACGCCGACCTCGCGTGCGCCGAAGATCGAGCGGTAGGCCTGCTGCAGGATCAGCGACAGGCCCCAGGTGGCGAGCAGCGTGTCGAGCGGGCGCTTGTAGAGGTGGCGGATCAGCGCCCACTCTACCAGCATTCCCAGCGCCCCGGAGGCGCAGAAGGCGAGGATCATCGCCAGGAAGAAGTATGCCGGGAACAGCGCCGGCAGGTAGGTCTGGAAGAAGGTCGAGCACAGGTAGGTCATGTACGCGCCGAGGATCATGAACTCCCCGTGCGCCATGTTGATCACGCCCATCTGCCCGAAGATGATCGCCAGCCCGAGCGCCATCAGCACGTAGACCGAGAACAGGATCAGGCCGGCGAAGCCCTGCATCGCGAAGATCGCGCCGAGATCGCCGAGGGAATAGTCACCGAACATCCATGCGCTCCGAGCCGTCGGGAATGCCGGAGGGCCGTGGCCCGCCGCTTTGCGCGATCGCCGTCTCCCAGCCGCCCACCTCCTCCTGAGGTGCCGGAGCGAAGCGGAGGCCTCGAGGGAGCCCTCCGGCGCACTCGGCGATCCCTGGAGCCCTCCTTCGAGGCCCGCCGTCGCGGGCGCCTCAGGATGAGGTCGGGGGATGGGGGATCGTCGAAAGGCCGTCTGCAAATCGCGCGCCGCATCGGCGGCGCGCGCATGCGGCCTACTGGTAGCCCTTCGGGAACGGGTCGGGCTTGATCAGCTCGGGGCTGGTGTAGACGATCTCGAACTGACCGTCGGTCTTGGCCTTGCCGACCCGGGTCTTCGACCACAGGTGGTGGTTCGGGTCGATCCGGACGTAGCCCTCGGGGGCGCCCTTGAACTCGAGATCGGGCGAAGCGGCGACGACCTTGTCGACGTCGAACGAGCCGGCCTTCTCGCAGGCCATCTTCCACAGATAGGGCCCGAGATAGGCGGCCTGGGTGACGTCGCCGATGACGGTCTTCTCGCCCCACATCTTCTTGAAGTCGGCGACGAACTTCTTGTTGTTGTCGTTCTCGATCGACTGGAAGTACTTCATGCACGAGTACGCGCCGGCGATGTTGTCGCCGCCGATGCCGTCGATCTCGTCCTCGGTGACCGAGATCGTCAGAAGCACCTGCTTCGAGAGGTCGATGCCGGACGCCTTGAGCTGCTTGTAGAACGCCACGTTCGAGCCGCCGACCACGTCGGTGAAGATCACCTTCGGCTTCGTGAGCTTGATCTTGTTGATCACCGAGTTGAACTGCGTGTGACCGAGCGGGAAGTATTCCTCGCCGACGACCTTGCCCTTGAGCACGTTCTCGACGTGCTTGCGGGCGATCTTGTTCGAGGTGCGCGGCCAGATGTAGTCCGAGCCGACGAAGAAGAACGTATCGCCGCCCTTCTCCTTGTGCACCCAGTCGAGGCCGGCGAGGATCTGCTGCGTCGCCTCCTGGCCGGTGTAGAACACGTTCTTGGACTGCTCCAGGCCCTCGTAGAAGGTCGGGTAGTACAGGAGGCCGTTGTACTGCTCGAAGACCGGCAGCACCGCCTTGCGCGAGGCCGAGGTCCAGCAGCCCATCACCGCCGCGCACTTGTCGTTGACGAGGAGCTTCTTGGCCTTCTCGGCGAAGGTCGGCCAGTCGGAGGCGCCGTCCTCCTGGATGATCTTGATCTTGCGGCCGAGGATGCCGCCGGCCTCGTTGATCTGCGCGATGGCGAGCTTCTCGGCCTGCTGGGCGCCGGTCTCCGAGATCGCCATGGTGCCGGTGATCGAGTGGAGGATGCCGCAGGTCACCTCGGTGTCGGTGACGGCGAGGCCGGTGGTGCTGACCGCCGAGGTGGCAGGCCCCGCCGCGAACGCGGTGCGCGGCAGGAGCGAAAGGGCGGGCGCGGCCGCCAGCCCCATCAGCAGCTTGCGCCGCAGGGGCGAGCGCAAGCCGCGGTCCATGCCCCGATCCAGATCGTGATCCCCGTCAGCCATCGTGCCTCACGCCTCGCATCTCGCGTCCGGCGGCTCATGGAACGGCCGCGGATCGTGGAGCGCACGCTAGGGGCTCGGTTGCGTTGCAGCATATACGCTGTTTTGCGTATGGCCGGCAGGGTCCGGGCGGCGCAGTCTGCTCCACCCTCGACGCCCGGGAACCGGCACGGCCGGATCAGTACAGCGGCTGCAGCCGCACGTTCGGGATCGCGATCGGCCCGAACATCATCCGGCCGTCGGCGAGGCGCAGCGGCGGCAGCGGCTTGAGCGGCACGTCGCCCCCCGCCTCGCCCTCGGGCTGGCGCCGAAGCCCGAGCAGGCCGCCGACGAGGTTGCCGATGAGCGCGCCGCGATCGGCGCCGAAGCGCTGCCCGACGACCGACGCGACCAGCGCCTCGACACCGGCGGCCCGCAGGTCCAGCTGGCCCTCGACGCGATGATCCTGATCGATCCCGAGATTGCCCTTGGCCTGCAGGCGGCGCGCACCCTTGGCCAGCGACAGCCCGGCGACGTCGAGGCTGCCGTCGGCCTGGCGCCAGCGTTCGAGCTCGCGCGCCACCGTGCCGGTGCCGAGCATCGCCGCCCGGTTGACCGTGGCGTCGAGGGTGAGGTCGGCGGGATCGGCGTTGCCGATCAGCGCATCCGCCATCGGCGCCAGGGCCTGCGACAGGCGCAGGCTGAGGTCGACCGCGCCGTCCGAATCGAATCGTCCCGGCGTCGGCCGCGCATGCAGCTCGAGGTGGCGGGCGGAGACGGCGATCGGATCGGGCGCCGCGCCGGCGACCGTCACCGAAGGCCCGTCGACCACGAGCGAGGCGCGCACGAACCCGTCCGACGCGCCGTGGAAGCTGCCTTCCAGCATCGTCCAGGTCGCGTCGCCGACGAGGTCGCCCTGTTCCACGTGAAACGGGCCCTCGGCGAGCATCAGCACGTGCCGGGGTTGGTAGACCTGCGTCACCGCGGTCAGCGGACCCAGCCGGAAGCGGCCGTCGGCACGCGCGAGGCTGACCGAGGCGCAGCGCAGCTCGATCCGGAACGGATAGCCGGTGATCGACCGGTCGGCGCAGGTCCAGGTCCGTCCGGCCGCGGCCTCGCGGGCGACCCAGCCGTCCATCTCGGTGGCGGCGCGGCCGCGGAGGTAGACCCAGCCCGCCGACCACAGCAGCACCAGCGTCAGCAGCAGGATGTAGGGGAGGAACAGGCCGCGCCGGGAACGCGGCGCCTTGGGCGGGATCGCGGCGGGCTCGGCCGGGGCTTGCCCCGAAGAATCTTGCCGTACCGGATCCTGCATCGTTCGCTCCGCGCTCTCGCCCCGTCGCGGGTTCGTCCGCGATCGTCCATGCCGCACAAGGCATGAGGGGAGGCTCGGGGCGAAACTGGGGCGTGGGCGGCGTGATCCAAATCCGCATCACCTCGCCGGACCGGCGGATTCGGCCTTCGATCGCGCGCGGGCCTGCCGGATATGCCGACCGCCCTGATCGAGCGGAGGGATATCAGGCGTGCGCCGGATCCGCGCTCTCCATCGAGAGATCGTCGACGATGGCCTTGCGCTCGGCCTCGTCCTCGGCGAGCCGATGCACGTGCATCTCGGTCGCGCCGCCCTTCCGGGCGCGGGCGAGCCAGGTGCGGTGCAGGCGCTCGCGGGGGCTCTCGCCGGAGGCCGACACCGCGACCAGCTCGGCGATGCCGGCGGGATCGCGGCGGACCGCGATCACCACCGCCTCGCCCATCTCGTCGAGCTCGGGCGCGCTGAGGTCGTGGACGCCGACGACGTAGCGCCGGCCGGAACGTCCGCGCCAGGCGCTGAGCGCCAGGGCGGGGGTGCCGCGAAGGCCGGCGGTGGTCCTCAAGCGCTCTTCCCGCACGTCCTGTCTCCGTGTCCGCTCGTCCTTCAGGTCGCGCAGGGCGGCCGACCAGGACAAGGCTCTCTTGTTCGCCATTTGTTCCAACCTAGATCGGGCATCGCGCGCCCGTCAAGCGATTCGTCTCGTTCAACGGAAATGGGAATTCGCAGGCCGATTCGCAACGTCCCGACGGTTCTCCGCGCGCACGAATCGGGCGCGCGGGTCAGGCCGGACGCGAGGTTTCGCGGCGCGGCTCCGGGACCGTGCGGGCGGCCTGCCCGAGGTCGGCGAGGCCGGCCGCGAGCAGGGCCTTCGAGGCGGTCTCGATGCGGTCCTCGACGAGGTCGAGGAAGGCGGCGCGTGCCAGCCCCGGCGGGATCGGCGGCAGGAACTCGATCACCGTGGTGCCCGGGCGGCGGACGAAGCTGCGGCGCGGCCAGTACAGCCCGGTGTTCAGCGCCACCGGCAGGCACGGCACGGAGAGCGCGGCGTAGAGGTGGGACAGGCCCTGCTTGTAGGCCGGGGCCGCGCCGGGCGCCGTCCGGGTGCCCTCGGGGAAGACGATGAGCTGGCGCCCCTGCGCGATCGCGTCGGCGGCGGCCGCGTTCATCAGGCTCATGGCGCGCGCGCCCTTCGACCGGTCGATCGCCACCATGCCGCCGCGCGACAGGAACCAGCCGATCAGCGGGATGAACAGCAGCTCGCGCTTCAGCACGTAGGCGAATTCGGGAAACACCGTGCACAGGGCCAGGGTCTCGAGCGCCGACTGGTGCTTGGCCCCGACCAGCATCGCGCCGGACGGGATGTTCTCCAGCCCGCGGAACTCCACCCGCGTGCCGGCGACCACGCGCAGCAGCCACAGCGTCACCCGCCCCCAGAACCGCGCCAGCCGCATCACCGCCCGCCCCGAGACCAGCGTCGGCAACCCGCCGAACGCGATCAGCGTCGTGGCGGCGTAGAAGCAGAGATTGAACGCGAGGGAGCGGACGGCGAGCATCGGGACCTTCTGTGACGCTCGTCCTTTAGCGCGGGGGTGCGGCCAGGGCCAAGGGCGCATCGGGCGTGACGCTTGAGGTTGTCCCCGGCCCCACCTCAATACCCTTCGGCGAGCGTGTCGCGCTGGCGCGGATCGGCGGCGCCCGAGAGCAGGCCGCCGCTGCGCAGGATCGAGTTGGCCGAGCCCGAGCTCGACCCGACCCTGACGTCGTGCCCCCGCGCCCGCAGGAGGGCGAGGGTGTCGGGCGACAGGCCCTGCTCGACCCGCAGCACGTCGGGCTTCCACTGGTGGTGGATGCGCGGCGCGTCGACGGCCTCGGCGAGGTTCATGCGGAAGTCGATCAAGTTGACGATCACGTCGAGCACGGTGGTGATGATGCGGCTGCCGCCGGGGCTGCCGGTGACGAGGTAGAGCTGCCCGTCCCGGAACAGGAAGGTCGGCGTCATCGAAGAGAGCGGCCGGGCGCCCGGCGCCACCGCGTTGGCGTCGCCGCCGACGAGCCCGTAGGCGTTCGGGGTGCCGGCCTTGGCGGAGAAGTCGTCCATCTCGTTGTTGAGCAGCACGCCGGTGCCCTCGGCCACCAGGCCGATCCCGTAGGAGAAGTTCAGGGTGTAGGTGTTGGCCACCGCGTTGCCCGCGGCATCGACCACCGAGAAGTGCGTGGTCTGGTCGGGCTCGGGCGGCAACGGGTCGCCGGCCGCGATGCTGTCGGCGGGCCGTGCCCGCTCCGGGTCGATCGCCCGCCGCAGCCGCGCCGCGTAGGATTTGGCGGTGAGGCCCTGCACCGGCACGCGGACCCGGTCCGGGTCGCCGAGCCAGGTCGCCCGGTCGGCGTAGGCCGGCTTCATCGCCTCGGCCAGGGTGTGGATCGCGGCGGCGCTGCCCGCACCCATCGCGGCGAGGTCGAAGCCCTCGAGGATGTTCAGGATCTCGATCAGGTGGACGCCGCCGGACGAGGGCGGCGGCATCGAGACCACCTCGTAGCCGCGATAGGTCCCGCGCACGGGCTGGCGGACCACCGGCCGGTAGGCGGCGAGATCGGCCTCCGTCATCGGGCCGCCGGCCGCGCGCACCGCCGCCGCGATCCGCCCGGCGATCGGGCCGGCATAGAACGCGTCCGGGCCGCCCTCGGCGACGGCGCGCAGCGTGTCGGCGAGGTCCGCCTGCACGAGGCTGTCGCCGCGGGGCAGGGGGACGTCGCCGCGGAAGAAGATCCGGCGGGTCGAGGGCCAGCGCTCGAGGAGGCCGGCCGACCGCGGCAGGGAATCGGCGAGGCCGCCGGTGACCGGGATGCCGGCGCGGGCCAGGGCCTCGGCCGGCGCGATCAGCTCGGCGAGGGACAGCTTTCCCGATCCGTAGAGGCGGTGCGCCTCCGCCAGGCCCCGCACCGTGCCCGGCACGCCGACGGCCTTGCCGCTGCGCCGCGAGGCGGCGCGGTCCGGCTCGCCGCCGGGCGCCAGGAACATGTCGGCGGTGGCGGCCTGCGGCGCGGTCTCGCGGTAGTCGATCGCCACGGTCTCGTGCCGGTCCGCCAAATGCACCAGCATGAAGCCGCCGCCGCCGAGGTTGCCCGCCTGCGGCAGGGTCACCGCCAGCGCGAAGCCGACGGCGACCGCGGCGTCGACCGCGTTGCCGCCGCGCTTGAGGATGTCGACGCCGATCCGCGTCGCCCGCGCCTCCTGGCTCGCGACCATGCCGTGCGCGGCCTGCACCGGCAGCATCCGTGCGTCGTCGGAGGGGATCGGCGGCCCCGAGCCCTGCGGGAGGGCGGGGCCGCCCAGCATGAGGAGAACGGCGAGGGCGGCGCGGATCGATCTCATTCGCTTCCCGATAGCACGGCCGCGACCGTCCGGCAGGCGCCGGTCATTCGCCCTGGCGCCGCGTCACCAGCGTGCGGTTCGGCTCCACCTCGCCCTTGTCCTGGTAGAGCGGCACGATCGCGCGCAGCCAGCCGCGGGTCTCCCGGCCGCCGTAGTTGCGCTCGACCACGTCGCGCGTGAGGTAGGCCTGCAGATTCACCGGGCCGAAATTGTAGCCGACGAGGCCGCCCACCGCGACCTGCCCCTGGGGCCGGTCGCTGCCGACCCCGGTCGGCAGGTCGGTCGAGCCGAAGGCCACGGCGCCGACCTGCCACTGGCCAAGCTTCCTCGTCGCGGTGAGGTCGAGGTTGAGGTAGTCCGGGTAGAGCGTGCCCGTGGGCGAGCGGTCGTCGATGAAGATCCCGTGCAGCAGGTTGGCGGTCAGGTTCCAGCCGTTGCCGGTGTAGCTGACCGCGAAGCGCTGGGTGATCGAGGCCGACTGCGTCAGGAAGCGGGTCTCGATCGGCAGGTAGCCGCCGAACAGGTAGCTGAACCCGAGGTCGTTTCCGAGGTCCCAGGCGAGCTGCGCCGCGAGCAGCGGCTGCCCGACGCCGCTCTGGTAGGGCGCGCCGCGCCCGCTCGAGGCGACCACCGGCTGCGTGAGGAAGAACTGCAGCCGCGCGTCGGCGATCGTCCACGGCGTCGCCCAGGCGAAGGTCGGCAGATTGACGTTCGATTCCGAGTTCAGGGGCCGCGTGTCGCGGACGCCGAAGCTCGACAGGTTCACGAAATAGAACCCGACCGGCAGTTGCGCCCCCACCGGCAGGCCGACGGTCTGGCCCGGCTGCGCCGCCGAGCCGGCCCAGGCGGGGCCGCCGGGCAGGAGGGCCGCGAGCAGGGCGAGGGCGGTCCGGGTCGTCCACGGGCGGCGTGCGATCATCGTTCGTCCCTCGTCGCCGCCAGGGGGATCCTGCGCGGGCCGACCGGGGTTCGACGGTTCGACGCATCCGAAGCATCCCGCCGGGCCGCCCCGAAGCGCGCCCGTGTCGCGGAAACGTCACGCCCGCGTCGGGGGCCGCCCGGCGCTTCGCCCGGCGATCAGCCAGTACACGAGCCCGGCACCGGCGCCGGCGAGGAACAGGATCGCGGTGACCCGCGCCTCAGCCGCGAGCGCCGTGCCGCCGGGGTGCACGGCCCCGCGCGCGAGCCAGGGCAGGGCGGCGGTGATCAGGCCGCACCCGGCGCCGTACCAGAGCAGGCCGCGCCAGCGCAGGGTCTCGCCGACCAGCGCCACCAGGGCCGGCGGCACCGCGAGCAGCACGCAGGACGCCTTCGCCAGCCCCGCGAGGACCCACGCGAAGCTCTCCGGCGGCAGGCCGGCGGCGAGGTCCGACAGGCCGGCATCGAGCCCGGCGAGCGCGCCTTTCGTCAGCCAGACGCTCGCCACCGGATCGAGCACGAGCGCCATGAGCAGGATCGCGCCGCCGCTCGGGATCGCGAGGAGCAGGGCGAGGGAGCCGAGGAGAAGGCGGCCGAGGATGCGCATCGGCGCGGTATAGCTCGGCTGATCGGCTCGGGCCGCATCGCCCGGCGGGACGGCGCGCCGGCCCCTCCGCCGAGCCTCGCCGCGCCGGCCCGCAGCTTCGACCTGCCCGGCGCCGAATTCCGATGGGCGGTCGGCGCCGGGCGGGTGTAGGCTCGCGCCCATGCCCCTGCGTGCGCCCTTTCCGAAGACTGTCTTCGTCCTCACCGGAGCCGGCGTCTCGGCCGAGAGCGGGCTCGGCACGTTCCGCGACCGCGGCGGGATGTGGGCGCGGTTCGATCCGATGCGGCTCGCGACGCCCGAGGCCTTCGCGGCCGACCCCGGCACCGTCCTGGACTTCTACAACCTGCGCCGGCGCGGGGCGGTCGCGGCCGCGCCGAACCCGGCCCACGTCGCGCTCGCGCAGGCCGAGGCGGCGCTGGCGGAGCGCGGCGGGCGGCTGTTCCTGTGCACCCAGAACGTCGACGACCTGCACGAGCGGGCGGGCTCGCGTGCCGTCGTCCACATGCATGGCGAGCTGCTGAAGGGCCGCTGCACCGCCTGCGCCGGCACCTTTCCCTGTCCCGGCGACCTCGACGTCGCCGATGCCTGCCCGCTATGCTCGGCGGTCGGCACGTCGCGGCCCGACGTGGTGTGGTTCGGCGAGATGCCCCACCACCTCGACGCGATCCAGGCGGCGCTGTCGGCCGCGGACCAGTTCGTCGCGATCGGCACCTCGGGGGCGGTCTACCCGGCGGCCGGCTACGTGCGGCTGGCGCAGGCGCGGAACATCCCGACCTGCGAGCTGAACACCGAGCCCTCCGACAACGCGGACGCGTTCGACGAGGCCCGCTACGGCCCGGCCAGCGAGACGGTGCCGACCTTCCTCGCCACTCTCACATCGTGATCCGATGCAATGGCGCAGGAACACCTGCAGAATAACGCAGGCTGCGACCGCACAGGTTTGAAAAACCACGGGAATTGCGTTCGGAAACTCAATATCCGCTTGCGCGCAATCGGACTTTCTCGGCCGAATCACGCAGGATCGCCGTGTCAAGACATGGACGCTCACGGCGCTGTGCGTACAATGGACAAGCTTGGTGCGGTTGCCGCGGCACGTACCGGCGTTCGATGAAGCCACACGGGAGCCAAAAGCCCATGCAGAACTTCACGGTCACGGCCCGCGAGCGCGACACCGTCCTGGCGGCCCTGCGCTATTACCAGTTCTACCGGATGCAGGGTCATCCGTTCGACCCCCGCCAGGATCACCTCATCGACGCCATCGCCGCCGAGACCGGCGAGGCCCTCGACGTCGCCGAGATCGACGACCTCTGCGCCGGGCTTAACGGCAACGCGCACGCCCTCGGCGCCGCCTCCGCCCGCCTAGCCTTCGACGCGATGGCCTGACGAAGCCTCCGCGGGGCGAGGACACGGTCTCCGCCCCCGACCCACGATCGTTTCGCCGCGACCGACCGTTTCGTAAACCGTTTCGCCGCCGCCGGCGTCGTCGCCGCAAACGGTTTTTTTCAGCCCGCCGCACGTCCGCGCCCGACCGGCTCCGCCCCCCATGGGTCCTTCCGATCCGGCGCGCGAACCCAACCGAGCCTCCACCGGCCCCCGCATCCGACGGACGACGGCGGAGGCTTGCGCATCCGGCGGAGGCTCGTGCTTACGGCGCCGCCTTGAGCTGCGCCTCGGCGCGGGTCAACGCCGCCTCGCAGGCCTTGGCGTCGCCCTTGCCGTCGGCGGTGCGGGCCTCGTCGAGCGCCACCTTGGCCTGCTGGGCGGCGTCGCCGCCCTTTCCGGCCTCGGCCGACTTCTCCGGCGGAGCCTGCGGCGACTGGCCGGGCGCGTTGCCTTCCGTGCCGGTCACGCCTTCGCCGCCGCGCTTGGCCGCGGCGCCCTGGCCGCTGGTCGAGGCCGAGATCGCCTCGGTCGACTCCGCCTTCACCCGCTTCTCCAGCCCGGCGATCCGATCCGAGCAGGGCGAGGCCGAAACCGGCCCGATCAGGCCGGGCGCCGCGAGCGCGGACACGGCGAGCAGGGTGGCGAGGTACGCAGGACGCGTCATCGAATGAGATCTCCGGTGGTTGGGAGCCGAGAGGGACCGACAGGACGATCCCGGTGGCTCCGTGACGGAAACGCGGCATCCACCGGCAAGGCTCCGCCGAAACGCGACGTCGCGGGAAAACAGAAGCCTCGGACACGGAGCTTTTCGCAAAACGCCGAGGGGCCCGCTCTTCCGGTGGAAGAGGGGCCCCTCGGTCGTCCGGTCCGTCGCCGCGCCGGCGGGCGGCGCGGCTTCCTTGGCTCAGGCGCTGAGCTGGTCGCGGATCGGCAGCTGCCGCACGCGGCGGCCAGTGGCCGCGAACACCGCGTTGGCGATCGCCGGCGCCACCGGCGGAACGCCGGGCTCGCCGACGCCGCCGAGCGGCCCGTCCCAGGTGCCCGAGTTGACGAGGTGCACGCGGATCACCTTCGGCGCGGCGTCGATCCGGATGATCTCGTAGCCGTCGAAGTTGTTCTGCTGCGCCCGGCCGTTCTTGAAGGTGATCTCGGAGGTGAGCGCGAGGCCCATCCCCATCACCACGGCGCCTTCCATCTGCGAGCGGATGCGCTCCGGGTTCACCTGCGGCCCGCAATCGATCGCGATGTCGACCGCGACGACCTTCACGCCGCCCTTCGGGTCGACCTCGACCTCCGCCGCGACCGCGGTGTGGGTGACGAAGCTGTAATGCCCCGCGATCCCGAGGCCCCGGCCCTTCTCGAGCTTGCGGCCCCAGCCGGCGCCGCCGGCCGCCGTCTCGATCACCCGGCGCAGGCGCCCGGTGTCGATCGGGTACAGCTTGGGATCCTCGCCGTGGTTCCAGACATCGCCGATCGAGGTGGGATCGATCTTGCGCGCCGGGCCGATCAGGTCGAGCAGGTAGTCCTTCGCGTCGCGACCCGCCGCGTGCGCCAGCTCGGCGACGAACGACTGGATCGCGAAGGCGTGCGGGATGTTGGAGACCGAGCGGAACCAGCCGATCCGCACGTGGGCGGCCGCCTCCGGGTTCTCCAGCCGGATGTTCGGCACCGCGAACGGCGTGTTGACCAGGCCCATGCCGAGCTCGAACGGCAGCTCGTGCTTCGGATCGGGCGCGAAGATCGAGCCGATCGTCGGCGCCGCCGAGCGGTGGAGCCAGGCCACCGGCATGCCCTTGTCGTCCAGGCCCGCTTCGAGGTGCTCGGCCGAGATGGTGTGATAGTAGCCGTGGTGGATGTCGTCCTCACGGGTCCAGGTGAGCTTCACCGGCGCGCCGCCGACCTCGCGCGAGCAGAGCGCGGCCTCGACCACGTAGTCGGGCTTCGACTTGCGGCCGAAGCCGCCGCCGAGCAGCGTCACGTTCACCCGGACCTTGTCGGCGGGAAGCCCCAGCGCCTTGACCAGCCGGTCGTGCGCCGCCTGCGGCCCTTGCGTGCAGGCCCAGGCCTCGCACGCGCCGTCCTTCACCTGCGCCACCGCGGCCGGCGGCTCCATCGGAGCCTGGACGAGGTGGGGCACGAAGTAGTCGGCCGTCAGCTTGGTCTTGGCCTTGGCCATCGCCCCGTCGACGTCGCCCTGGTTGCGCACGACCTTGCCGGGCGCGCGCGCCGCCTTCTCGAGCTCGGTGCGGAACGCGTCGGTGTCGTAGCCGGCGTTCGGGCCGTCGTCCCAGACGATCTTCAGCGCCTCGCGGCCCTTCATCGCCGCCCAGGTGTTCTTGGCCACCACCGCGACGCCGCCGAGCGGCATGAACTCCGAGGGGATCTCGCCGCCGTCGATCTTGAACACCTTCACGACGCCGGGGACCTTCCGGGTCTCGGTATCGTCGAAGCTCACGACCTTGCCGCCGTAGACCGCCGGGCGCGCGACCAGCGCGTACAGCATGCCCTCGCGCTTCGTGTCGAGGCCGTAGACCGCCTTGCCGGTGGTGATGTCGCGGTTGTCGATGATGCCGATCTGGCCCTTGCCGATGTAGCGGAAGGCCTTGGGGTCCTTCAGCACCACGCTCTCGCGGGCCGGCACGGGCAGCTCCGCCGCGATCGCCGCGACGTCGCCGTAGCCGAGCGTGCGCTTCGACTTGGCATGCGTCAGCACGTGGTTATCGGCCGTCACCTCGGAGGCCGGGACGTTCCACTGCTTGGCCGCCGCCTGGATCAACATCAGCTTGGCCGCCGCGCCCGCGTGGCGGAAGTGCTGGAAGAAGTGGCGCAAGCTGCGCGAGCCGTCGGTGTCCTGGTTGCCGAAGCGCTCCTCGTCGCCCCAGGCCTGCACCACGCCGACCTTCGACCAGTCGGCCTCGAGCTCGTCGGCGACGACGAAGGCGACCGAGGTGCGCACGCCCTGGCCCATGTCGGAGCGGTGGTTGGTCACGGTCACGCGGCCGTCGGCGGCGATCGCCACGAAGATCTTCGGGTCGTCGCGCCAGCCGTGCGGCATGCCGTCGGCGCCGAACTTCGCCGGCTCCTGGGCCTTGGTCTCGGCCTTGGCGGTGTCGCGCAGGTTCACCGCGAGCACGAAGGCGCCGAGCCCGCCGAGGATGGCGCGGCGGCTGACGTTGGCGATCAGGGTCGGCCGGGTCGGCGCCTCGGCGGCGAGGTCGGCCATCATCTTTGCGTCATGGATCACAGGCGCTCTCCCTTGCTGGCGGGCGCCTGACCGGCGGCCTGGTGGATCGCGGCGCGGATGCGCGGGTAGGTGCCGCAGCGGCAGATGTTGCCGCTCATCTGCTCGTCGATCTGCGCGTCGGTCGGCTTCGGCGTATCCTTCAGGAGCGAGGCCGCCTGCATGATCTGGCCGCACTGGCAGTAGCCGCACTGCGCCACGTTGAGGTCGCGCCAGGCCACCTGCACCGGATGGTTGCCGTCGGGGGAAAGCCCCTCGATGGTCGTCACCTCCTGGTCGGCCGCGGCCGAGATCGGGGTGGTGCAGGAGCGGGTCGCGGTGCCGCCGAGGTGGATCGTGCAGGCGCCGCACAGCGACTGGCCGCAGCCGAACTTGGTGCCGACCAGGCCGAGCTCGTCGCGCAGGTACCACAGCAGCGGCATGTCGGGGTCGCCGTCGAAGCTGCGTGGCGCTCCGTTCACCGTCAGTTTGATCATTCGCAAACGTCCTGTGTGAATGCGGATCGAACCGGGACGGCGCGACGGCCCGGGCGACGCGAAGGCCTCCCGTGCCGCGACGCCCCCCGGGTCCGCATGTCGTTCTCAGAATGAATTCAATCTACGGCATGCCTGCTGCGCGGTGCAACGCGGGCAAACGACCGCACGCGGCCCGAGCCCGGCGCCTGGGGCATGCCGTGTGCGTTGGCGCACGCACGCATAGGAGGGAACGGGCGGATAGCCGAATCCCGATCCGCCACCTACGATGACCAGCTCGATGGGCATTGAGGGCGATGGAAACGGTGAGCTTGGCAGAGGCAAAGGCGCGACTCAGCGCGCTCATCGACCGAGTGGTCGCCGGCGAAGCCGCTGTCGTCACGCGTCTCGGGCGCGAGGTGGCACGGCACAGTGCCATGCCGGGACCGAAGCGGCCGATCGATATCGCGACCCTCAGGGCCGTCACCGCCGCGATGCCGCTGCAGCCGGAGGGTGCCGCGACGTTTGTGCGCGCGATGCGGGACGACGAACGGTACTGATGCCGTATCTCGATACGTCGGTCTCGGTCGCGGCGTAGACCGAGGAGCGGGAAACCGCCCGGATGCGGGCTTGGCCCACCGCCTGGGCAGGCGGGGACCTCGCCATCAGTGCCTGGGTCGCCACCGAGTTCTCGGCACCGCTCTCGATCAAGTTCCGCACGGGCACGATCGATTCGCAGCATCGTTCGGTGGCCCCGTCGGCGTTCACGCGCCTGACGGCTACGTCGCTCGTGATGCTGCCGATCGACGAGAGGACGTTTCGGACGGCGGCACGCTTCGCGGACCAGACCCATCCCGGCTTTCGCGCTGGAGATGCGCTTCATCGGGCGATCGCCGCCGATGCCGGCCTGACGCTCGCGACCCTCGACACGCGCCCCGCAGAGGCGGGTGCGGCCGTGGGCGTGCCCGTCGAACGCCTGTGACATCGAGCGACGATGCGCGCCGCCATCCCGGCTGGCCTGGAAGTGGGGCGCCTCAGACCGTGACCTGCGTCCCCACCTCCACGACCCGGCCCGTGGGGATCTGGAAGAAGTCCGTCGCGTCGTTGGCGTTCTTGGCGAGCGTGATGAAGATCCGGTCCTGCCACAGCGGCATCCCGGAATGGGCGGCCGGGCGGATCGAGCGGCGCGACAGGAAGAACGACGTCGCCATGATGTCGAACTTGAAGCCCTCCTTGCGCAGCAGCACGAGGGTTTTTGGGATGTTCGGCGTCTCCATGTAGCCGAACTTCATCACGACCTTGTAGAAGCCCGGCCCGATCGGCTCCAGCCGCACCCGGTCCGGCCCGTTGGCGCGGGGGGTGTCGACGGTCTCGACCGTGAGGATGACGTTCTTCTCGTGCAGCACCTTGTTATGCTTGAGGTTGTGCAGGAGGGCCGCCGGCGCGATCTCGGGATCGCTCGTCAGGAACACCGCGGTGCCGCGCACGTGGTGCGGCGGGCTCTTCTCCAGCATGCCGACGAGCTCGAGGATCGGCACGTCGGTCTTGCGGGTCTTGTTGAACAGGATCGTGACGCCCCGCACCCAGGTCCACATCAGCACGATCAGGCCGGCGGCGAGCAGCAGCGGCACGTAGCCGCCCTCGAACACCTTGAGCAGGTTCGAGAGCAGGAACAGGAACTCGATCACGATGAACGGCAGCATCAGGGCGGCCGCCGCCACGGGCGACCAGTGCCACAGCCGCCAGACAACGAGGAAGGTCATGCTCGCGGTGAGCAGCATCGTGCCGGTGACCGCGATGCCGTAGGCCGAGGCCAGGGCCGAGGACGAGCGGAACACCACCGCCAGCACCACGACGCCGATCATCAGCAGGCCGTTGATCTGCGGCAGGAAGATCTGCCCCGAATGCGATTCGGAGGTGTGGCGGATCTCGAGCCGCGGCAGCAGGCCGAGCTGGATCGCCTGCCGGGACAGCGAGAACGCCCCGGTGATGACCGCCTGGCTCGCGGTGACGGTGGCGAGCGTCGCCAGGATCACCATCGGCAGCAGCGCCCATTCGGGAAACAGCTGGAAGAACGGATCGGTGGTCTCGGGCTTTTCCAGCACCAGGGCCGCTTGGCCGAGATAGTTCAGGGCCAGCGACGGGAAGACGAGGCCGAGCCACGCGATCTGGATCGGCCGCCGGCCGAAATGGCCGAGGTCGGCGAACAGCGCCTCCGCGCCGGTGACGGCGAGGAAGACCGCGCCGAGGGCGACGAGGGCGCCGGTGCCGTGGCCGAGCAGGTAATGCACGGCGTACCACGGGTTCAGCGCCTGGAAGACCGTGAGGTTTCCGACGATGTGCGGCACCGCGGCGAGCGCCAGCGCCAGGAACCACAGCACCATCACCGGCCCGAAGAAGGCCGCGACCTTGCTGGTGCCGCGGCTCTGCACCAGGAACAGCGCGAGGATGATCGCCACGGTGATCGGCAGTACCGAGCCCTCGAAGGCGGGGGTGACGAGCTTCAGCCCCTCCACCGCCGACAGCACCGAGATCGCCGGGGTGATCACCGCATCGCCGTAGAACAGCGCCGCGCCGAGCAGGCCCAGCGCGAACACGATCCGCGATCCGCCGAGCGCCTTCCGCGCCAGCGCCATCAGCGAGAGGATGCCGCCCTCGCCGTTGTTGTCCATGCGCAGCAGGATCGCGACGTACTTCACCGTCACGATCAGGAACAGCGCCCACAGGATCAGCGAGGCGGTGCCGAGCACCTCTTCCGCCAGCAGGATGTTGTCGTAGCGGGCCGGCACCAGCGCCTCGCGGAAGGCGTAGAGCGGGCTGGTGCCGATGTCGCCGTAGACCACGCCGACCGAGCCGACGGCCAGCGTCCAGAGGCCCGGCGCGGCGTGCGCCCGGCCCTCCGCCGGGTCGACGGCGCCGGCGGGGTGCACGACGGTGCCGGGCGCGGCCAGGGCCGGGCCGTCCGCGGCGGGCTGGACGCCCGCGGCGTCGGGCTGAGCGGCGGTGCCGCCCGGTGTCACGGGTTGGGTCATCGGGTGCGATCGAGGCTCATCAAGCCTGCACGGCGTTTCGCGGTGTGGCGCATCGAGGGTCCCACCGGAGGATGCGACCGGGAACGCGAATGCCGGGCCACGGCGGCCGCTGGGCCTGCCGCTCACGGAATCTCGGCGCCCTGCTATCACGCCCCCGTGCGGGCGGGAACAGGGAGGTTTCGGGGAACGGGGCGTCCCTCCGCCCGACCGATCTCGGGCTCGCCCGGGACCCGCACCTTACATGTGCCCAAGCCGGGGTGTGCCCGACTTGGGTGCGGGGGAGGGGGAGGCGCGGCGGTGCTACTCCGCGGCGTTGCGGGCGCCCTGGCCGAAGCGGCGCTCGATGTAGTCGATCACCACCGTCTCGAAGTCCTTGGCCAGAGTCGCGCCGCGCAAGGTCATCGCCTTCTTGCCGTCGATGAAGACCGGCGCGGTCGGGGTCTCGCCGGTGCCGGGGAGCGAGATGCCGATGTCGGCATGCTTCGATTCGCCGGGGCCGTTGACGATGCAGCCCATCACCGCGACGTTCAGGCCTTCGACGCCCGGATAGGTCTTCTTCCACTCCGGCATCGAGGTGACGATCCAGTTCTGGATGTCGCGGGCGAGCTCCTGGAACGTGGTCGAGGTGGTGCGGCCGCAGCCGGGGCAGGCCGCCACCATCGGCACGAAGGTGCGGAAGCCCATGGTCTGCAGCAGTTCCTGGCTGGCCTTCACCTCGACGGTGCGGTCGCCGCCGGGCTCCGGCGTCAGCGAGTAGCGGATCGTGTCGCCGATGCCTTCCTGCAGCAGCACGCCGATGGCGGCAGACGCCGCGACCAGGCCCTTCGAGCCCATGCCGGCCTCGGTCAGCCCGAGGTGGATCGCGTAGTCCGAGCGGCGCGCGACCTCGCGGTAGACCGCGATCAGGTCCTGCACCGCCGAGACCTTGGCGGAGAGGATGATGCGGTCCTTCGGCAGGCCGAGCTCCACGGCGCGCTCGGCCGAGGACAGCGCCGACTGCACCATCGCCTCGCGCATCACCGCGCGGGCGTCGATCGGCCGGGGCAGCCGGGCGTTCTCGTCCATCAGGTGGGTGAGCAGCGCCTCGTCGAGCGAGCCCCAGTTCGCGCCGATGCGCACCGTCTTGCCGTAGCGGATCGCCTGCTCGATGATCGTCGAGAACTGGACGTCCTTCTTCTCCTTGAAGCCGACGTTGCCCGGGTTGATCCGGTACTTCGCCAGCGCCTCGGCGCAGGCCGGGTGATCGGAGAGCAGCTTGTGGCCGATGTAGTGGAAGTCGCCGACCAGCGGCACGTGGCAGCCGATGCGGTCCAGGCGCTCGCGCACCTTCGGGACGGCGGCGGCGGCCTCGTCGCGGTCGACGGTGATGCGCACCAGCTCCGAGCCGGCCCGCGCCAGCTGCGCGACCTGCGCCACCGTGGCGTCGATGTCCGCGGTGTCGGTGTTGGTCATCGACTGGACGACGACCGGTGCGCCGCCGCCGACGGTCACCGCGCCCTCGCCCTGGCCGACGCGGACCCCGACGGTGCGGTGCCGCGGGGCCGGCCCGGCGATCTCCGGTCCGGTCAGGCCCGCGGCCTGCGCGGCGAGCGGGTTCTGGTCGAGGCTGGCGGCTTGCATGGCTTCCATCGTGGACCTTCGTTCAAGGCCTTGTGTTTCGCGACGTCGCGATCGGCCGGCGGCTGCGCGCAGCACGCCATCAGCTTGCACGGTCGATCGTTTAGCTGCGATTGACGCGGGACCGCGTCAATCCTGCGGCGATGCATGTCTGCACCGCGCGTGTCATGTCGCATCCGCCCCGCGATGTCGAGTTCGCGCAGGCCACGGCCCGGCGCGATCGTGCCGACCCCGCCTCGGATAAGCGTTGTCCGCCAACGGGATCGTGCTTGCCGGCCCCGGACCTCGCGCGCGCTCCGGTCGCGTCGCGCTTGCCGGGGCGCCGCCGTCCACCGCGCCGATTCGCGGAACCGCGACGCACCGGGCGCGCTTGCGCCGGCGCCGTGTCCGTAGAAAATGCTGCGATGCGGCCTTTGATACCGCAGTGCAACAATCCATGTTGAGGCGATGATGACGCCGACTTCGCAGCCCTGCACCGATCGTCCCGAGCCCGGCAACCCGGTCACCGCCGTGCCCGGGCCTGTCTCCGACGGCATCGCCGACCGCCCCTCCGCCCACCCCTCGCATCACGTGCTCGCGGGGCCGCGGGCGGAGAAGAACGTCGCCCTGGCGCTGCAGGGCGGCGGCGCGCACGGCGCCTTCACCTGGGGCGTCCTCGACGCGCTGATCGAGGACGGGCGCCTCGGCTTCGAGGCGGTCACCGGGGCGAGCGCCGGCGCGATGAACGCCGTGGTGATGATCGACGGCTGGCTGAAGGACGGCCCCGAGGGCGCCCGCGCCGGGCTCGAGCGGTTCTGGCGCGAGGTCAGCCTCGACGGCGACTTCTCGCCGGGCCAGCGCAGCCTGTTCCACGGGATGTTCGGCGCGCTGAAGGGCAACCCGGTGATCGAGTTCTGGTCGAAGGTGCTGACGCCGAGCCCCTACGTCTCGAACCCGCTCAACATCAACCCGCTGCGCAAGGCGCTCGCCGCCCAGGTCGATTTCGAGCGCCTGCGCGAGGCGAGCACGGCCGGCGTCTTCGTCTCGGCCACCAACGTCTGGACCGGCAAGCTCGCGGTGTTCGAGCGCGAGCGCCTCACCGTCGACCACCTGATGGCCTCGGCCTGCCTGCCGACCGTGTTCCAGGCCGTCGAAATCGACGGCGTGCCCTACTGGGACGGCGGCTACCTCGGCAACCCGCCGCTCTATCCCCTGCATCGCGGCGCCGTGACCCGCGACATCCTCCTGGTGCAGATCAACCCGGTCGAGCGCCGCGAGACCCCGCGGACCGAGCGGGAGATCCAGGACCGGCTGAACGAGATCACCTTCAACGCCAACCTGATGCGCGAGCTGCGCGCGATCGACTTCGTCGACGGGCTGATCGAGGAGGGCGTGCTCGGCCAGGGCCAGTACCAGCGGGTGCTGGTTCACCGCATCGACGGCACCGACGCGCTCGACGCCTACAATGCCGGCTCCAAGCTCGACGCGCGCTGGCGCGTGTTCCAGCGCCTGCGCGACAAGGGCCGCCACGCCGCGCAGGCCTGGCTCGCCGAGAACTACGAGAAGATCGGCCGCGACTGCTCGCTCGACCTGCAGCAGGCGTACCAGTAAGCCGAGCGCGCCGGGCCGCGTGCGCCGGCGCACCCGACCCTTCGGGCACGCCGGCGCGCGGACGGATTAAATCCGCGCGCCGCTCCGTTAGCGTTTCATGATCGCCGACAAGACCAAGCGCCCCGACATCGTCGACCTCCTGGTGCCGTTGCGGCGCTATGCGCGCTCGCTCACCCGCGACACCCTGCGGGCGGACGACCTCGTGCACGACACGCTCGTGCGGGCGCTGGAGGCGGAAGGCAGCCTCCGGCCCAACACCAACCTACGCACCTGGATGATGACGGTGCTGCACAACGTCTTCATCGACGACCAGCGCCGCAAGCGCGTCGAGACGCGCCACGCCGACGTGCTGGTGCAGATGCACGAGGAGGTGGCGCTGCCGGCCCAGGAGGGGCAGGTGCGCCTCGCCCAGATCCGCCGCGCCTTCCTGACGCTCCCCGAGGAGCAGCGCGCCGCCCTCCATCTCGTCACCCTCGAAGGCATGGCCTACGCCGACGCCGCGGCGGTGCTCGGCATCCCGATCGGCACGCTGATGTCGCGCCTCGGCCGCGGCCGGGCGGCGTTGCGCGCCTTCGAGGAGGGCGAGGGCGCCGCGCGGGAGAACGCCGCGCGGAAGGGCGCCGACGAGCCTCGACCGCGCGCGCCCGAGCGGCCGGGCCTACGCCTCGTGACCCGGGACGGCCGCACCGAGGGGCCGGGCGATGCGCCCTTTGCCCGCCGCGCCGTCGGCGACTTCTGACGGCGCGGAGCGAGACGACGGCGAACGAGACGACAGGACGAACCCGCGATGACCGACCCGATTGCAGACACCGACCTCATCGCCTTCGTCGACGGGCAGCTCGACGTGATGCGCCGCCTCGACGTGGAGGCGTACCTGGCGGGCAACCCCGACGTGGCGGCCCGCGTGATGGCCGAGATGCACGACCGCGACGCTCTGCGCGAATCCTTCGCGCCGTCGCCCGGCCCCGGGCCGGACCGCCTGCGCATCGCCGCCCGCCGCCTCGACCGGTCGCTGCGCTGGAACCGCGTCGCGTCGCGCTTCAAGCGGGCGGCGGCGATCGCCGTGCTGGTCGGCGCGGGCTGGCTCGCGCACAGCGAGGTCGGCCAGTTCGGGGTGCCCGACACCTTCGCCTCGCCGGTCGACCCGGCGCTCGTCGCCGACGCGCAGCAGGCCCGGCAGGTGGCGCAGCTCCGCGTCCGCATCGGCGCGCAGGGCGTGCCGGCCTACGACCGGGCGCGGCTCTCGGCGGCGACCGGCATCGCGCTGCCCGCGGTCCCCGAGGGCTGGACGGTGCGCGACGTGCAGGTGTTTCCCGCCCGCAGCGGCACCGGGATCGAGGTGGCGTTCGCGGCCGGCGAGCTCGGCGAGGTCTCGCTGTTCGCGACCCGGCGCCGCGCGACCGGGCTCGTGCACGCGGCCGGGCTCGCCACCGAGGTGGCCGATGCCGGCGACGGCGCGACGCTGGCCTGGACCACCGGCGACTCGGCCTACGCCGTCAGCGGCGGCCACGACGCGAAGGACCTGCGCCACGCCGCGCTCGCGCTCGCTTCGGCGCCCTGACGCCGGTCAGTCCAGCATCGACGGCGTCCGGTCGGCGGCGAGCATCGCCCGCGCCTCGGCCGAATCGACGTCCATGCGGGCGATCAGCGCCTCGGCGCTCGAGAATCGCTCCTCGCCGCGGATGAAGCCGACGAGCTCGACCGCGATCTCCTGCCCGTAGAGGTCGCCCGCGAACCCGAACAGGTTGACCTCGAGCAGCGGCGCGCCGTCGTCGAAGGTCGGGCGGCGGCCGTAGCTCGCCACCCCGTCCCGCATCGTGCCGTCGGGCAGGCGCACGCGCACCGCGTAGATGCCGTGGGCGAGGGCGCAGTCCGAGAGCGCGAGGTTGGCGGTCGGGTAGCCCAGCGTGCGCCCGCGCTTGTCGCCGTGCCGCACGGCGGCGATCACGAACCAGCGGTAGCCGAGCAGCGCGTTGGCGCGGGCCACCTCGCCCTCGGCGAGCGCCCGCCGGATCGCGCTGGACGAGACCGGGTCGGCCTCGGTGCCGAGCGCCACCGGCGCGACGATGCGGCACGACAGGCCGACCTCGGCGCACAGGGCCGCCAGCATCGCCGGCGTGCCCTCGCGCCCGCGCCCGAAATGGAAGTCGTGCCCGACGACGACGCCCGACAGGCCGAGGTCGTCGCGCAGCAGCCGATCGACGAAGTCGCGCGCCCCGGTGCCGGCGAGGCCCGCGTCGAACCGGCGCACGATCACCCCGTCGAGCCCGAGCCGCCGGAAGACGATCTCGCGGGCGGCGACGCCGGTGAGGCGGAACATCGGCTTGTCGGGGGCGAAGTAGGCTCGGGGATGCGGCTCGAAGGTGAGGATCGCCGCCGGGACCCCGGTCTCGTCGGCGGCGGCGCGCACCGCCGCGACCAGCGCGCGATGCCCGCGATGGACCCCGTCGAAATTGCCGATCCCGGCGACGGCGCCGCGAAGCGCTGCCGGCACCGGCTCGTCCTCGCGGCAGATCGTGAAGGGCCCGGGAGCCGCCTCGGGAGCCGTCTCGTCGCCTGACGCCATCGGGAGCTTTTGCGGATCGTCCAGTGCGGCGGCCCTCGCCGGAACCGCGGATTGCAGCGCCGCGGACCCTGTCGAAAACCGCCGGGGCGGTCAAGCGAGGGGGGGGCCTCCGCAGGACCGTCGAGCCCGCCCGACCCGACATCCGCTCAGCCCGCTTGGTCGCCCGGCCGGAACATGCGACCACCGGCAGCATCCGAGGCGGTGGCGCCTTGCCGATGAAGGGGCCGAGACGCCCGGTGCGCGAGATCCGCTTCGACCCAGGTTTCGACCGAGCCCGGCGATGGCGCGGCCGGTGATGCCGCGCTCGCTGCGGGCGCGGCTGCTCGCGCTCTGGCTGCTGCTGCTCGCCTCCGCCGCGGCCACCGCCTACCTGCTGTTCGCGTTCTACAGCCAGTCGGCCGACGTGCAGGTCGGCCAGGCCGAGGTCGCGGTCGCCCGCGCCTGCCGCGAGATCGTCGACCGCACCGCCTTCGTCGCCGGCGCGATGCCGTCCACGCGCGCGGTCGACGCCGCCCTGCGCGCCGACCTCGCCGATGCGGTGAGCGTGGCGCTCGCCCGTTCGCCCGGCGTCGAGGGCGGGATCTGGACCGCGTCCGACGGCTCGGTCGCCTACGCCTTCCCGACCTACGAGGGCACCGGGCCGAAGACCGACCTGCCGGCGGCCGAGCGCGACAGCATCGCGCAGATCAACGCCGACGCGCTGCGCACCGAGCGGCCCGTGGCGCTCCGCCGCCCGAGCCGGACGCAGGCCTTGCTGCTCCAGGCCTGCCCCCTGCGCGGCCCGATCGTCGGCGCGACGGCCTGGACCATGGCGCGGATCCAGACCGATCACGGCCCGGCCTACCGCCAGCTGCTTGCCGGCTTCGCCTTCCTCGCGGCGACCGTGCTCGGCTCGGCGCTGTTCCTCGGGCGCTTCCTCTACGGCTTCTCCGGCCACATCGCCCGGCTCAAGGCGCAGCTCGCCGCGCCGCGCTCCGAGCGCGGCGACCTGCCCGACCTCGCGCCGACCGGCGAGCCGGAGCTCGACCGCCTCGTCGACGCGCTGAACGCGGCGAGCGCGCGCCTGCGCGAGGCGCAGGGACGGGCGGTGGCGGCCGAGAAGCTCGCGGCGGTCGGGCGGCTCTCGGCGAGCGTCGCCCACGAGATCCGCAACCCGCTCTCGGCGATGCGCCTCAAGGCCGAGAACGCCCTGGCGAGCGGCGATCCGGCCCGCGCCCGCGGCGCGATCGAGACCGTGCTGGAGCAGGTCGCCCGCATCGACGGGCTGCTCTCGGACCTCCTCGGCCTGACGCAGGCGCGGCCGCCCGTGCGTGCGCCCGCCGACGTCGCCGCCCTGCTCGAGGCCAGCGCCCGCCTGCACGAGGATCTGGCCCGCGAGCAGAGCGTGCGGCTCGCGGTCGAGACCGACGGGCTGCCGGCCGGCGCCCGGGTCTCGATCGATGCCGGCCAGATCGCCCGGGCGCTGGACAACCTCGTGCTCAATGCGCTCCAGCACGTGCCCGAGGGCGGCCTCGTCCGGCTCGCCGCCGCGCGCATCGGCGACGCTCGCGGCGCGCGCCTGCTCCTCACCGTCTCCGATACCGGGCCGGGCGTCCCCGACGCGATCCGGGCCGAGCCGTTCGAGCCCTTCGCCACCGGACGTCCCGACGGCACCGGCCTCGGCCTCGCGATCGTGCGCGAGATCGCCCGCGCGCATGACGGCGAGGTGCGGCTCGTCGAATCGACCGTGGGCGCCACCTTCGAGATCGACCTGCCCTGGCTCTGATGGCGATATGGCTCTGATCCTCATCGTCGACGACGACGCGGCCCTGGCCGAGAGCCTCGCCGAGACCATCGCCGATCTCGGCCACCGGCCCCTGGTGGCGGCCTCGGGCCGCGAGGCCCTGTCGCGGCTGGCGGCCGAGCCGGGGGTCGCCGCGATCCTGCTCGACCTGCGCATGCCGGGCGACCTCGACGGCATGGCGGTGCTCGCCCGCATCCGCGCGCAGGACAGCCCGCCGCCGGTGACCGTGCTCACGGCCTACGCTAATGCCGGCAACACCATCGAGGCGATGCGGCTGGGCGCGCACGACCACCTGACGAAGCCCGTCGGCCGCGCCGACCTCGCGGCGGTGCTGTCCGCGATGCTCGACCGGCCGGCGATCCCCTCGGCCGCGGCCGGCGAGCCGGGCGCCGGCGACGGCCTCGTCGGGTCGAGCGCCGGGATGCGGCGGGTGCAGAAGACCATCGGGCTCGCCGCCGACAGCGATGCGACGATCCTGATCCAGGGCGAGACCGGCACCGGCAAGGAGCTGGTGGCGCGCGCGCTCCACACCTACGCGAAGCACCGCTCCGGCGCCTTCGTCCCGGTCAACTGCGCCGCGATCCCCCGCGACCTCCTCGAGAGCGAGCTGTTCGGCCATGTCCGCGGGGCGTTCAGCGGCGCGGTGACGGACCGAACCGGCGCGTTCCGCGAGGCGAACGGGGGAACCCTGTTCCTCGACGAGATCGGCGACATGCCGCGCGAGATGCAGGCCAAGATCCTGCGGGTGATCCAGGACAAGGTCGTGGCGCCGGTCGGCGGGCGCCCGGTCGCCGTCGCGGTGCGGGTGGTCGCCGCGACGCACCGCGACCTGCCGGGGATGGTCGCCGCCGGCACGTTCCGCGAGGACCTGTACTACCGCCTCAACGTCGTCCCGATCGCGCTGCCGCCCCTGCGCGAGCGCCTCGCCGACATCCTGCCGCTCGCCGAGCATTTCCTGGCCGGCGCCGGGCTCGGGGGGAAGCGGCTGACGGCGGCGGCCGCCGCGAGGCTGCTCGGGCATGCCTGGCCAGGCAACGTCCGCGAGCTGCGCAACGTGATCGAGCGCGCCGGCGTGCTGGTGCGGGGCGACGCGATCGACGCGCCCGACCTCGACCTGCCCGCCGCCGCCCGCAGGGCCGAGCCGGTCGACTGGCTCGCCGGCGACCTGCCCGGCGCCGTGGCGCGGCTCGAGGCGGCGATGATCGCAGCGGCCCTGGAGGCGTCCGGCGGCAACCGCACCGCGGCCGCCCGGCGCCTCGGCATCCAGCGCCAGCTGCTCTACACCAAGATCGAGCGCTACGGCCTCGGCGCGCCGGCCGACGGCGCGCGCCTGTCCGATCTCACGACGGTCGCTGTCGCGAATCCGGACGATCAAGCTTGACCGTTGCCGAGGCAACCATCTGATCCGTAAGCGTTTTGTCGATGGCACGGACGGTGCCATGGCCTTCCCGTGATCCGATCGGGACAGGGAGGCGTCGTGCGGCATCGGAAGACGGCTCTCCTCCCGGCCATCGCGGCGCTCGCCCTCTCGGCAGCGAGCGCCGCGGCGCAGACGGCGTTCGATCCCGCCGGCCTGCCCGAGACACGCGGAACGGTGCGGCAGTACACGCTGACGCCACGCGGCGACATCGACGGCCTGATCCTCACCGACGGCACCGAGGTGAAGGCGCCGCCCCATCTCAGCGTGCAGCTGGCCTTCGCGGTGCGCCCCGGGGATGCCGTCACCATCCACGGACTGAAGGCCCGCGCGCTGCCGCTGGTCGACGGGACGATGATCCGCAACGACGCGACCGGGGCGACGGTGATCGACCTCGGGCCGCCCGGGCGCGACCGCAGCGAGACGACGGTGACCGGGCGCGTGGCCATGCCGCTGCACGGCAAGCGCGGCGAGATCAACGGGGTGCTGCTCGCGGACGGCACGCAGGTGCGGATACCGCCGCGCGAGGCCGAACGCTGGAACGCCGAGCTCCGGGCCGGGCGCGCCCTGACCGTCCGCGGGGTTCTCGCCCGGAGCGCGCTGGGCACCGTGATCGAGGCGCACGCCATCGCCGCCGCCACCGGCGCGATGACCGAGATCGATCCGGGGCGGCCCCCGCCGCCGGACGCCCCTCCGCCGCCACCGGACGCCGCGCCGCCGCGCTGACCGACCCACCACCCCTCAGAGAGACGATCATGACGACGACGAACGCCACCGGAACCGTCTGGGCCATCTTCGGGCACCGCTTCGCCATCGAAGGCGCCGACGGGCGACACCTCGCCGACCTCGGGCCGAAGGGGGCCGAGGGCATCGCGCTCCGCGTCGGCGATGCCGTGACGGTGGAGGGCGAGCGCAAGCCGTCGGAGATCAAGGTCGCGCGCCTCACCGCCGCCGACGGCACGGTGCACGCGGTGACGTGGCCGGCGAAGGCTGCGGGTTCGGATGCGGATCCGGCCGCGGCGATCGCCGCCGCGGAGGCCGCCGGCTACCGCGTGACCGGCGAGCCGGAGCGGCGGCCGAAGCACTTCGACGTGCCGGCCGAGAAGGACGGGCAGGCCGTCCGGCTGCACGTCGACCACGACGGCACCGTCCGCAAGCCGAAGCCGGCGACGGCCGAGGCGGCCTGATCGCAGCCGGGCGGCGGAACACAGGCGCGATCAACGACTTGAGCACCCGGCCGAGCGGAGGCGATCCGCCCGGCCACCCGACCAGCGAGGGCGACGACGTGAGCACGACACAGGCGGGGGCGAGGGACGGCACGGCCGGTTCGATGCCGTCGGCGAAGACCCTGCGCGGGCTCGACGCCCTCAACTTCTTCCTCGCCGACGTGCGCGACGGCCTCGGGCCCTATCTCGCGATCTACCTGATCGCCGTGCGCGGGCCCGACCAGGGCTGGAACGAGGCGACGACGGGCCTGATCATGACGATCGCGGGCATCGCCGGGCTGATCGCGCAGACGCCGGCCGGGATGTTGATCGACGGCACCAACGCCAAGCGCGCCGTGGTGATCGCTGCCGCCCTGGCGGTGACGGCGAGCTGCCTCGCGCTGCCGTTCATCGGCAACTTCTACCTCGTCGCCGCGACGCAATCGGTCGCCGGCGTCGCCGGGGCGATCTTCCCGCCGGCGCTCGCCGCCATCACCCTCGGGATCGTCGGCCCAAAAATGTTCTCGCGGCGGATCGGCCGCAACGAGGGCTTCAACCACGCCGGCAACGCCGTCTCCGCCGCGCTCGCCGGCGGGCTCGCCTACTTCTTCGGGCCCGTCGTGGTGTTCTGGCTGATGGGGGCGCTCGCCGTCTGCTCCATCGGCGCGATGCTCTTGGTGCCGGCGCGAGCCATCGACGACGACCTCGCCCGCGGCATGACCAAGGAACAGGACGTCGCCGAGGAGGACGCGCCGTCGGGCTTCGCCACCCTGCTGAAGAACAAGCCGCTGGTGCTGTTCGCCGGCCTGTGCGCGCTGTTCCACCTCTCGAACGCGGCGATGCTGACCTCGGTCGGGCAGCTGCTGACGCACCTGTCGGGCAAGGACCACGCGACCTCGCTGATCGCGGTCTGCATCGTCGCCGCGCAATGCGTGATGGTGCCGGTGGCGATGTTCGTCGGTGCCAAGGCCGACGCGATCGGGCGCAAGCCGATCTTCCTCGCGGCCTTCGGCGTTCTGGCCCTGCGCGGCGTGCTCTACACGCTGTCGGACAACCCGTTCTGGCTCGTCGGCGTCCAGCTGCTCGACGGCGTCGGTGCCGGCGTCTACGGCGCGCTGTTCCCGGTGGTGGTGGCCGACCTCACCCGCGGCGGCGGCCGCTTCAACGCCGCGCAGGGGGCGGTGGCGACGGCGCAGGGGCTCGGTGCCGCGTTCAGCGCCACCTTCGCCGGGTTGATCATCGTCTCGGCGGGCTACTCGGCCGCGTTCCTGGCGCTCGCGGCGACCGCCGGGCTCGGCTTCGTCCTCTACCTCGCGCTGATGCCCGAGACCCGCGACGCGACCGCGATCGGAGGCCGCCCGGACGGCGGCCTGCCGGCCGCGATGCCCGCGACCGCTTGATCGGACGGACCCACCCGCAATGTCCGACGCCTCCATGCCGACCGCCGCCGAGCGCGGGACGCTGACCGGCGAACCGCTGGTGTTCCTGCACGTCGGCGACCTGCACCTGACGAAGCCCGGCGCGCGCAACGCCGCCGACTTCCGCGCGATCCTCGACCAGATCGCGGCGATCGCGCCGCAGCACCTGCTCGACTTCGTCTACCTGCCCGGCGACCTCGCCGAGAACGGCTGGGCCTGCGAGTACGCGATCCTCGCCGACGCCCTCGCCCGGCATCCGCACCTGCCGGTGCGCCTGATTCCCGGCGACCACGACCGGCAGCAGGGGGCGATGGCCGACTTCCAGGCGTTCCACGCCGGACTGGTCGCGTCGCGGGGCCTGCCGGCTCCGACGGTGTGGACGCTGGACCAGCCGCCGGTGGGGTCGCCCGAGGAGACCTGGCCGCCGGCCGAGATCCCGCATTTCTGCGCGTGCGAGGATTTTCAGGGCGTCCGCTGCCTGTTCGTCGACATCGTCAGCCCGGGCTACGGCCGGAAGGGCATCGGCCTCGATTTCCGCCTGGGGCCCGACCAGACGCAGTGGCTGAGCGCGGCGCTGACCAAGGCGGCCGAGGACGGCGTTCCCGTCGCGGTGTTCATGCACGCCTACCCCGACGACCTGCGCGAGCCCGACGACCGCCTCGACGTCGCCGGCCTGTTCCGGGCCACGGGCGTGCGCCTCGTGGAGATGGGCCACACCCACTACAACGAGCTCGCCCATGACGGGCGCACCCTCTACGCCGCGGCGCGCTCGGTCGGGCAGAACGAGGACGGCTCGGTCGGCTACGCGGTCGCGGCGATCGACGGCCCGGTCACGAGCTGGCGCTTCAAGGCGCTCGACCGCCCGTGGCCGTTCGTGCTGATCACCAGCCCGGCCGACCGGCGCGTCGCCGCGCGGCCGGCGACGCCCGAGACCTCCGGCATGGTCGCCGACGCGCGCGGGCGGATCGCGGTCCGCGCCGTGGTGCTCTCCGACGCGCCGCCGCGCTACGTGCATGCCCGCGTCGGGACAGGGCCATGGGTCCGCATGGCGCACGCGGGCGGGCGCACCTACGCGGCGTGGCTGGCCTGGCCGCGGGACGCGCGCAGCATCCAGGTCGAGGCGGTGCACGAGGACTGGTCCGGCCACGGGCCCGACTTCGTCGACACCGACGTGATCGAGCCGGTCGTCGCCTTCGACGAGCCCGGCTTCGTGCCCGCGATCCCGGGCAAGCCCGGCAGCGACGTGCCGAATGTCGGCCGCTGGCTCCAGAAGGGCGTGCGCGGCGACCAGCTCGGGCCCAACCGGGCCGGGCGCAAGTGGTGAGCGCCTGACCCAGGATTTCAGGACGACACGCGCCCCGCGGGGCGCCGGGGGATGCAAGACGTGATTGCTGGACTGGCCATGACACCCAACCTCGCGACCTGGGGGATCGCGGGCGCCGCGACGCTCGGCGTGATCCTGCGGCCGTTCGGATGGCCGGAGGCGATCTGGGCGGCGCTCGGGGCCGTCCTCCTCGTCGTCCTCGGGCTGCTGCCGTGGCACGACGCGCTCGACGGCGTCGCCAAGGGGACCGACGTCTACCTGTTACTGATCGGCATGATGCTGCTTGCCGAGATCGCGCGGAAGGAGGGCCTGTTCGACTGGCTCGCGACGATCGCGGTGCGGATGGCCAAGGGCTCGGCCACGCGGCTGTTCCTGCTGGTCTACGTCGTCGGCACGGTGGTGACGGTGTTCCTCTCGAACGACGCCTGCGCCGTGGTGCTGACGCCGGCCGTCTACGCCGCGACCAAGGCGGCGAAGGTCGAGAACCCGCTGCCCTACCTGTTCATCTGCGCCTTCATCGCCAACGCGGCGAGCTTCGTGCTGCCGATCTCGAACCCGGCCAACCTCGTCGTGTTCGCCGACCACATGCCGCCGCTGGGGGAATGGCTCGCGACCTTCGGCCTGCCCTCGGTGCTGGCCATCGTCGCCACCTACCTCGTCCTGCGCGTCACGCAGAACGGCACGCTGAAGCGCCAGGCGATCGCGACCGACGTCGAGGCCGCGTCGCTCGGGCTCGGCGGCAAGGTCGCGGGCGCCGGCATCGTCGCCACCGCGGCTGCGCTGATCGGGTCGTCGGCGGCCGGGATCGAGCTCGGCCTGCCGACCTTCATCGCGGGGCTGGCCACCACCCTCGTCGTCCTCGCGATCAAGCGCAGCGGCCTCGTCGCGGTGGTGAAGGACGTGTCGTGGAGCGTGCTGCCGCTGGTCGCCGGCCTGTTCGTCCTGGTTGAGGCGCTGGAGAAGTCCGGCGTGCTCAAGATGATCGCCGACCAGCTCAAGGCCTACGCCCAGGCCGACCCGGCCGGCACCGCCTGGGGCTCGGGCGTCGCCGTCGCCGTCGGCTCCAACCTCGTCAACAACCTGCCGGCGGGCCTCCTCGCCGGCGCCGCGGTCCATGCCGCGGCCGTCTCCAAGACCATCGCCGCCGCGATCCTGATCGGCGTCGACCTCGGACCGAACCTCTCGGTCACCGGCTCGCTCGCCACGATCCTCTGGCTCACCGCGATCCGGCGCGAGGGCGAGGATGTCGGCTTCTGGCGCTTCCTCAAGCTCGGCCTGCTGGTGATGCCGCCGGCGCTGGCGCTGGCGCTCGCCGGCCTGCTCCTCGTCTGACGCCTCGGCCAAGCCCTCAGCCCTTCGGATCGGAGATCCCCCCGTGAACGCCGCCCTGCTCTATCCCTTCATCCTCGTCGCCGGCGCCCTCCAGGCGCTCGGCAACTCCATGAACGCCCAGCTGCGGGGGCGGCTGGTGAACCCGTGGCTGGCGGCGACGGTGTCGTTCGCCCCGATCGTGTTCGTGTTCGCGACGTTGTTCTTCATCATGCCGGTGCCGCTCCCGACCCTGGAGACGCTGGGCAAGATGCCCTGGTACGCCCCGCTCGGCGGCGTCGCGGGCGCGGTCGCGGTGTTCGGCGGCCTCGCCTTCATCGACAAGGTCGGCGCCGGGCCGTTCAACGGCCTGACGCTGACGGCCAACATCCTGGCCTCGCTGGCGATGGATGCGTTCGGCCTGTTCGGGCTGCAGGGCGGCGGCTTCAAGCCGATGCCGTGGCTCGGCGGCCTGCTGATGGCCGTCGGCGTCTTCTTCATCGCCCGCACCACCGCCGACACGGGCGGGGAGAAGGACGAGGGCCACGGCCTCAACCCGAAGCTGCTCTACCCATTCATCGTCGTCGCGGGCATCCTGCAGGCGGTGGGCGTGGTGTGGAACTCCCAGCTGCGCGGCGCCCTGGTGAACCCCTGGCTCGCGGCGACCGTCTCGTTCCTGCCCGTCGTCTTCGTGTTCGCGCTGGTGTTCCTGGTGCGGCCGACGCCGCTCCCGACCCGCGAGGACGTGAAGGGCGTGCGCTGGTGGATGCCGCTCGCCGGCATCACCGGCGCGGTGGCGGTGTTCGGCGGCCTGCTGTTCGTCGACACGGTCGGCGCCGGCGCCTTCAACGGCCTCTTGATCACCGCCAACCTGCTGACCTCGGTGGCGCTCGACCATTTCGGCTGGGTCGGCATGAAGCAGGTCAAGGCCGGCCCGGCGCGGCTCGGCGGCGCCGCGCTGATGGTGGCCGGCATCCTGCTGATCTCGATCTTCTGACGATGCGGCCCCCGGCGGACGGCGCGTCAAACGTCGTCCGGGCCCTCGCTGCCCGTGTCGGGACCCGTGCCTTTGCCCTTGCCTTGCGCGACCGCGCCGGCACGGATCGCGTCGAGGGTCTGGGTCGGCGTCAGCGCCTGCGGGGCGACGAGGCAGTGCAGCATCGCCGGCAGCCCGGAGGCGAGCGCCCGCTCGAAGGCCGGCGCGAAGTCCTCCGTCCGCTCCACGCGCTCGCCGTGGCCGCCATAGGCGCGGGCCAGCGCCGCGAAATCCGGGTTGCGCAGCCGCGTGCCGGAGACGCGGCCGGGATATTCGCGCTCCTGATGCATGCGGATGGTGCCGTACATGCCGTTGTCGAGCACCACGACGACGATCGGAATCGCGTATTGCACGGCGGTCGCGAATTCCTGGCCGGTCATCAGCAGGTCGCCGTCGCCCGCGAGCGCGACCACGATGCGCTCGGGGTGCGTGCGCTTGGCCATGATCGCGGCGGGCACGCCGTAGCCCATCGAGCCCGAGGTCGGCGCGAGCTGGGTTCGGAAATCCCGGAACCGGTAGTAGCGATGGATCCAGGTGGCGAAGTTGCCCGCCCCGTTGCAGAGGATCGCGTCGGCCGGCAGCCGCCCGCGCAGGAAGGTCACCGCCTCGCCGTACTGGAAGGCGCCGGGCGTCGCCGCCGGTCGCTCCGACCAGTCGCGGTAGCTCGCATGCGCCGCGACCGCGCGTCCACGCCGCGCCGCGACGGCCGGCGGCGATGCCCGGAGCGCCGCGAGCAGCGGGCCGGGCGCGGCCTGGATCGCCAGGGCCGGCTGGTAGACCCGGCCGAGTTCGTTCGCGTCCGGGTGGGCGTGGACCAGCGGCAGGCCGGGATCGGGGATGCCGAGCAGGCGATAGGACTGCGCCGGCATCTCCGAGAGCCGGCCGCCGATCATCACCAGCAGGTCGGCCGCGCGGATGCGGGCGACGAGGGCCGGGTTCGGGCCGATGCCGAGTTCGCCGGCGTAGTGCGGATGGTCGGCCGGGAAAAGGTGGGCGCGCCGGAACGAGGTCGCCACCGGCAGGTCCTCGGCCTCGGCGACGGCGACGAGGTCGTCGCGCGCGGCCTCGTTCCAGCGCGAGCCGCCGACGAGGACGATCGGGCTTTGCGCGCCGTCGAGCCTCCGGCGCAGGTCGGACACGTCCTCCGGGCGGGGTGCGGGCTCCGCCGGCTCGACGGGCCCCGCATCGGCGACCGCGACCGCGTCGTCGAGCATGTCCTCCGGCAGCGCCACCACCACCGGGCCGGGGCGCCCCTGCATCGCCGTCCGGAAGGCGCGGGCCACGAGCTCGGGGATGCGCGCGGCGTCGTCGATCTCGACCACCCACTTGGCCACGGTGCCGAACATCGCGCGGTAGTCGATCTCCTGGAACGCGTCGCGGTCCCGCATCGCGCGGGCGACCTGGCCGACGAACAGGATCATCGGCGTCGAGTCCTGCTGCGCCACGTGCAGGCCGGATGCGGCGTTGGTGGCGCCGGGGCCGCGGGTGACGAAGCAGATGCCCGGCCGGCCGGTGAGCTTGCCCGCCGCCTCGGCCATCATCGCGGCCCCGCCCTCCTGCCGGCAGACCAGCACGTCGACGTCCGTGTCGTAGAGCGCGTCGAGCACTGCGAGGTAGCTCTCGCCGGGGACGCAGGTCAGGCGCCCGACGCCCTGCGCCAGGAGCTGGTCGACGAGCACGCGCGCGCCGGTTCGGGGTCGGGCCATCGGCGGTTTCCTCGTGCGGACCGGAGCGGTCGCCCTCGCGCGGGGAAGTCTGGTTCGCCGGGCGTCGAAGGCAAGGCCGCAGCCTGCGCGCGGCGGCGGGAGACGAGGCCGTCGCGAACATGCTCGGCCTCCGTTCGAGGCCCTGCCGCGCGGGGCGGCCCTGTCAGTCCGTCGCGTCGTCGGCGCCGGACACCGCATCGCGGAAGCGAAGCAGGCGGGCGCGGGCCGAGCGCGAATCCGCCTCGGGTGCGTCGCCGTCCGGACGAAGGGCGGCGGCCTCGTCGAGACCGGTGGCGTGCTGCGCCCGCACGAGCGGTGCGCCGATCGCGGCCATCAGGATCCGCAGCCCGTCGATCCAGTCCTCGACCTCGGCCAGCGAGGCGAAGCCCTCGCGCCGATACGTCTTGTCGGGTGCGAGCGTGGCGACGGCGTCGAACAGGCCGTCGTCCCGGTCGTGAATGCGATAGGAAACCAAGCGAGGCATGACGAATAGATACCTCAACCTTCCCCGTGCGAGAAGGTTGCCCGTGAGGAAATCGGACGCGATGGTATCGGTTCCGACCTTCAGGCAGCGCATTCGGGTCGCACGGTCCCGTGATCCGCGAAGCTCAGCATCCGGGCGCGATTGCCTGAGCCCGTGATGCGCGGCACGGTGATTCCGAAGGATGGGGCGTTGCTTGCCGAGGCAACGATTTCTGAAGTCGCTCGCGATCGCGCCCCGTTCATCACCGGCTCAGAATTTAATATGCAATTACCTTAGACTGGCTCAAAAGAGCTTGACCGTAAGAACCTTGGGACGCTCCATCGGCATGACGCACGCCATCTCCAACGGTCGGGACGAAACCTTCGAGACCGAGCTGAACGAGGTCGACGTCGCGGCCGCGGTCCGCAACCATCTCGGCGGCGAGCTGCGCGCCTACTTTGCCCTGCCGACCTGCGATGCCCTGCCGGAACCGCTCCTCGTGCTGGTGCGCCGCTTCGAGGCGGTGCTGGCGAGCCGCGGCGAGACGCCGACCACGGCGTTCCGCGACGACCTGATGGCGGTGCTTCCGGCTTTGCGCACCTTCGCGTTCTCGCTCGTCGGCGACATGAGCCGGACCGACGACCTGGTCCAGGAAACGCTGATGAAGGCGTGGATGAACCAGCACCGGTTCCAGCCGGGCTCGAACCTGGTCGCGTGGCTGTTCACGATCATGCGCAACCAGTTCTACACCGAGATCCGCAAGCGCAAGCGCGAGGTCGAGGATGCGGACGGGGTCCAGGCCGGCAAGCTCACCGCCGTGCCCGATCAGGAGGACGTCGTCACCCTGAAGCGGCTCTACGCGGTGATGGAGACGCTGCCGGCGACGCAGCGGGAGGCGCTGCTCCTCGTCGGGGCCGAGGGCCTGACCTACGAGGAGGCGGCGGTCCGGCTGCAATGCCAGGTCGGCACGGTGAAGAGCCGGGTCAGCCGGGCGCGGGGCCAGCTCGCCGGCCTGCTCGGGCTCGAGCGGGAGCCGCCGCCGCGTCACGCCCCCTGACGCGCGGCGGCGCCCGGCCGCCCGGAGAGCGGTCCAATGCCGCGTCGGGTGGCGGCGGCCGCGCGGGGCGCCACTTCGGGTCTCGGCGACCGTCCAGCCGGGCTCGAGCGACCCAGGATCCATGGCGACCTACTTCACGGCCGACACGCATTTCGGCGATGCCGACCTCGTCCGGCGCCGGCGCAGCGCCTTCGGGTCGGTCGAGGACCACGACGAGGCGCTGGTCGCGCGCTGGAACGCGCGCGTCGGCGCCGACGACGAGGTCTGGCACCTCGGCGACTTCGCCGCCGAGGCGAGCCGCGCGCATTGCGCCGCGATCTTCCGGCGGCTGAACGGCGTGAAGCGGCTGGTGCGCGGCAACCACGACACCAACCGCGTGCTCGACCTGCCCTGGGCCGAGCCGCCGGTCGACAGCGCCCGCATCAGCGTGATGGATGCCGCCGGCCGCCCGCAGCGCCTGTTCCTGTCGCACTACCCGCATCGCTCGTGGCCGGGCTTCTGGCGCGAGACCCGGCACCTCTACGGCCACACCCACGCCTGCCTGCCCGACACCAGCCGATCCTGCGATGTCGGCGTCGACGCGCAGGATTACCGACCGGTCGACCTCGCCGAGGTGCTCGCCCGCCAGGACGCCGCCGAACAGGCGCCCGAGGAGATGGCGATCCGCGGCCTGCGCTGAGACGCGCCTGCGCCGGCCCGCCGGCGTCAATCGGCCGGGACGAAGCGCAGCGTGCCCGCGCGCCGGGTCGGCTGGCCGGTGTCGCTGGTGTGGTTGATCCCGTCCATCACCGGAACCTCCGCGAAATCGAACGGGCTGACCCCGTCGAGGCAGGCGACGTTGACCGCGTACAGGGTCCGGTCGGACCGGCGCTGGTGATGGGTGTAGACCCCGCAGCGCGCGCAGAAGAAGTGCTGCGCCGTGCCGGTGTGGAAGCGGTAGCGCGTCAGCGCCGCCTCGCCCTCCAGGATCTCGACCCCGCCCATCGCCGCCATCGCGACGACGGCGCCGCGCATCCGGCAATAGGAGCAGGTGCAGCGGCGGATCGACCGGAAGCCGTCGCCGAGCGTCGCCGAGAACCGGACCGCGCCGCAATGGCACCGGCCCGTCAGGGTCGTCGTGTCGTTCGCCATGTCGCCTCCGTCGTCCACTCCCGATCACGCGCGCCGCGGCCTCGGTGGTCCGCCCCGGCCGGATCACCACGCCAGGCATGCCGCGCCGAGGGCGACGGCGAGGCAGGACGCGATCCGCCGCGGGCTCAGTTCCTCGCCGAGAAAGAGCCGTCCGATGAGGGCGGCGTAGACCACGCTGGTCTCGCGCAGGGCCGAGACCGCCCCCATCGCGTCGGACTGCATCGCCCAGATCACGATGCCGTAGGCGAGCAGCGAGACCAGGCCGCCGGCGAGCGCCATCGCGGTCTGCGCGCCGGTATAGGCCGGCGGCGTCCCGCGCATCGCCCAGTAGAGCGGCGGCATGGTCAGGCTCCACAGCAGGAACATGCTCGCCGCGTAGGACAGGCTGTTCCCCGACAGCCGCACCCCGATGCCGTCGACGACGGTGTAGGCCCCGATCAGCGATCCGGTGGTGAGCGCGGCCGGGACGAAGTCCGCCCGCATCCGCCCCTGGAAGGCGAGGGATAGGATGCCGCCCGAGACCAGGACGATGCCGAGGACGGCGACCGCGCCGGGCGTCTCGTGCGCGAACACCGCGGCGCCGAGGGCGACGAGGACGGGCGAGGAGCCGCGCGAGATCGGGTAGGTCTGCCCGAGGTCGCCCGAGCGATAGGTCCGCACCAGGGAGAGGTTGTAGGCGGTGTGGATCAGCGCGGAGGCGATCACGTAGGGCCAGCTCGCCGCGTCCGGCCACGGCAGGAGCGCGACCGCGACCGCCGAGACGGCGGCGACGGCGATCATCATCAGGGTCATCGACCACAGCCGGTCGCTGCCGCCGCGCAGCACCGCGTTCCAGCCGGCATGGAGGATCGCGGCGCCGACGACGCAGGCGAGGACGAGCGGGGTCATGCGCGGTCGCCGGGCATCGGCGTCACGACCGCCGCGCCGGCGCGAGCCGGGGCGACAGGGCGAGCATCAGCGGGATCACGGCGAACGCCGTCGCCGCGGCCGCCATCGCCGCCCAGCCGGGCCCGACCGCATCGCCGAGCGGCCCGTAGAGCAGGGGCGTCGCCAGCGCGCTGAAGCCGAGGGTGCAGGTGTAGAACACGGCGAAGGCGCGCTCGACGCGCCCGCCCGGCGCGAGCTCCGGCACCGTGCCGTAGAGGACGGAGGAGGTGCCGTTCAGCAGCAGGCCGAGCAGCGGCAGCACGGCGATGGCAGGCGCGAGCGGCAGGGCGACGACGGCGAGGATCGCTGCCGCCGTCCCGGCCTCGGTGACGATCACGCTCGGCGTCACGCCAAAGCGGGCGCCGAGACGGCCGAACGCCGCCTTGCCCAGCGCGCCGCCGACCGCGACGAGGGCGAACGCGATCCCGACGGTCGCGAGCGCTGCCCCCTTCGCCTGGAGCAGGAACGGCAGGTAGATGAGGAAGGCCGGCCGCGCCGCGTTGTCGAGCATGCCGATCGCCACCAGCAGCCCGAACCCGGCCCGGCCCTCCCGCGCCCCGCCGGCCGGGGTCGCCCGCGGCTCGCCCGGCTCGGCTTCGCGCGACGCCGGCTCACGCGGCAGCAGGACGGCGACGGCGATCGCGACCGCGGCACCGAGGCCGGCGACGATCCACAGCACGGCGCGCCATTCGGCGCGGAGGAGGAGGAAGCCGACGAGGGGCGGCAGCGCCGCCTTCCCGAGGTCGCCGGTGAAGTTGTAGGTGCCGAGCGGCCCGCGCGCGGCCTTTCCATACGCCCGGGCGATGACCGCCGAGGCGAGCGGGTGCTGCGTGCTGCTGCCGGCCCCCGAGAGGGCGAGGGCGAGGCACAGGGTGACGAGGCCGCCCGACGCGCCGGCGAGAGCGTAGCCGGCCGCGCCGAGCAGCGTCCCGAGCACGAGCACGGTGCGCAGGCCGAGCCGGCGGGCGACGGCGGTGGCCGGCATCTGCAGCCCGGCCAGCGCGCCGACGTAGAGCGAGCGCAGCACGGCCAGCGCGACGTAGCCGAGGCCGAACTCCGCCTGCCACACCGGCAGCAGCACGTAGATCAGGTCGGTGTAGCCGTCGTGGAGCGCGTGGTTCAGGCCGACCACCGCGAGCGAGCGCCCCGCCTCCGCGACCTGGGCCGGCTCGGATGGGGCGGCGAGGTTCGGTGGGCGCGCGGAGCGGCTGTCCGTGTTGCTGGCCGTGTTCATGGCCGGCAGGATGCCGTCCTCGCCGCCGGCTGACAAACGCCTTATGTTGACGTGCGTGTGAGGAAAGCTGACGCGCATGCATCGCCGACTGCCGCCGCTCAACGCGCTCAAGGCCTTCGAGGCCGCCGGCCGGCACCAGAGCTTCACGCTGGCCGCGTCGGAACTCGGCGTGACGCACGGTGCCGTGAGCCGGCACGTCCAGGCGCTCGAGGCCTGGCTCGGGACGCCGCTGTTCGAGCGCCACAACCGTCGCGTCGTCCTGACGGAAGCCGGGCGGGGCTACCTCGCCGAGATCGGGGCCGCCCTCGACCGCGTCGCGCTCGCGACCGCGCGGCAGATGGAGCGGGGGCAGGCGCGCGTGCTGCATGTGAACGCGCTCGCGACCTTCACGCTGCGCTGGCTGATCCCGCGCCTCTCGGCCTTCCAGCGCGGCAACCCGGCGATCGAGGTCCGGCTGACCACCTCGAACGTGCCGCTCGCCCACATCGTCGAGCCGTTCGACGTCGCGATCCGCGGCGGGCCGGACACGTGCCCCGGCTATGTCCGTCAGCGTTTCCTGACCGAGCGGCGCATCCCCGTCTGCAGCCCGGCGCTGCTGCAGCGCCTGCCGCTCCGCACGCCGGCGGACCTGGAGCGCCACACGCTGCTGCACGCGGCGACGCTGCCCGAGGTGTGGCCGCACTGGCTGCAGGCCGCCGGCGTGCCGAACCTCGGCCCGGCGCGCTCGGTGACGCTGGAGCACTTCTACCTCACGCTGCAAGCCGCCCTCGACGGGCTGGGCGTGGCGATGGGGCCGGAGCGGTTGATCGCCGACGACGTGGCGGCCGGCCGGCTGACGCTGCCGTTCGACGGCCCGGCGCTGCCGGCGCGCAGCTACTACGCCTACGTCCCGGAGGCCCGCGCCGAGGACCCGGCCGTGCGCGCCTTCTGCGACTGGCTTTCGAAGGCCGCCTGAGCCTCGCCGACGGAAGCCCGCCGCATGCAACCGGACTGACGCTGGATACCGACGACGCGCATTAGCGGTTGCCATCCGGACGCGGCCTCGGGCATGGCGGGGCGACGACGATGAGCCGGCCTCCGGGGGCGGAGCCGGGCGGCGGGGTGGCGATGGCGATCAATCAGGAAGCAGTCGAGCGGCTCGCGGAAGCCTCCGCCCTGCGGGTGCTCGTCCAGACGGTCGCGGTGCTGGTGTTCGAGCAGAGCGGCCTGCCGCCGGACCGGGTGCGCGCGCTCGGGCGCAGCCTCAGCGCCGAGATGTCGGACATCGAGATCCCCGGCGCCGGCGGCCCCGACCTCGACGCCATCCGCCAGGCGAATGCGCAGGCGGTGGTGGCCGCCTTCGAGAGCGTCGCCGAGGCGATGCGGGACGGCGGCGCGGCGACCTCCGGCGCCTGACCGGTTCCGGACCGGCCGCGGCGCCTCCGGATCGGCGTCGGCGAGGATGCCGACGGCCACGTTGCGTGCGGTCCCGATCACGGCCGACGCCGCCGACGAAGCGGCTTCCCGCCGGCGTATCGCGACCCGGCACAGCCGGCACGATCGCCGCAGCGCGCGGCGCCGCCGGCCCTCAAGCCCCGGCCGGGTCCATCGCGCGGCGAACGAGCGCCCCCATTCAGCAGCAGCGCGCCGACGGAACATCGCGTCTCGCCGATGACGTCCCCCCGACCTGCGGAAGTGCGCGTCACGGACGATCTCAGCAGAGACAATCGCCTTGAAACACTTTTCTGTATTATCTATATTTGATAAATCGAAATTCTGTCTCAGAATATACTGCTATTCTGAGTGCCGCATCACGAAACTATTCGGACGATCGTCGGCGATATTCGTCGGGTCCGACGATCGCGGAAAAGTGATGCCTGCCATCGTCGCGGGATTCGGGCAAAACAGATAGCTCCTTTTGCATAGATAAAAGTCGATCGTTGCAGCGGTAGAAAAGTCGGAAGCTACAACCAACTTACGATTGTTTCATGAGATGTGGCACGATTCAGTAACGTCCGGCATCCCCTCGCGCGGATACGCCGAGGGTCGCGGATCGAAACGTCGGGGATCTTGGATCGGCGCGATCCGTGTCCTCGAAGCGCCTCGCGACGGGGGCCGTCGCAGGTCTTTCGACGGGCGTTGCATGCAGCCGAAGAGATCGCAGCTCGGAGATCCCGATCCTCACGTCCTTCGCGGAATGATCGTCGGTGCGGTCGGGAGATAGGCCAGGGCAAGAACAGGGCACGATGAAGGGCAAGGCGAATTCGAGGTCGGGGATCTGGCGACCCAGGGGACGCATAGCCGAGTCGATCGGCTCCGCGACGAACGTCCGGGATTTCAACGATCGGGACATGGTCCCGGTGCAGTTCGAGATCGGGCGGTCGTCCGAGATCAAGATCGAGCTCGTCGGCAGCCAGAGCGATCTGCTCAGTTTCTGGGACGTGAGGTCCGTCGGCCCCTACAGCAGAAGGCCGAAATCCGCTTACGACATCGTGACGATCAACTTCACGTTGGGCGGGCATACGAACTACGTTTTCCAGGATGGTCGTGCCATGGGGGCGCCGACGACCGCGATCCTCGCCGATCATCAGGATCTGAGCGATGCGCAATCGTCGGACGGGTTCCACCTGTTCGGCTGCTCGATCTCGAAACAGGCGTTGACGACCATCAACGCGGCTCTGACCGGCGGCGAAGCGACCGGTTTCCCGCCCTTCGCCCGGGGCGCCGACATGGGGGCGCCCGGCATCAGAGCCTTGTACTGCGCGATGCGGCAGATCTATCGCCGATGCCTCGAGGTCGAGCCTTCGGGCGATCACACCCTGGCGCTGATGCAGGAGATCCTGGGGTATCAACTGCTTTCGGCCTGGCCGAGGCGGGCGGAGGCGATCGCCGACGTCCGGCGGCAGGCCCGGCCGTCGCGCCTGAGCCTCGCGAAGGACTATATTCAGACGTATCTCGCCACGCCCCTGGCGTTGAGCGACATCGCCGCGGCCGCCGGGCTGAGCGTCCGCGGGTTGCAGGACAACTTCCGCCGGTCGGTCGACCAGACGCCGTTCCAATACATCATCCAGCAGCGCCTGATGCGCGTCCACGAAGATCTCGTCGCGACTTCGAACATGAATCTCTCCGTCGGAGACATCGCAAGACGGTGGGGCTTCGTCCACATGAGCGATTTCGGGCAGCGCTATCGCCGCATGTACGGGTGTGCACCGACCCAGACCCGTCGCGAAGCATCCGGTCGCCCCTGACCACCGACATCCCGTCGCGGACGAGGCGGGGATGCCGCGGTGGAACCCAGGATCACCCAATGTTCAACCAGAGGTATGGGAAGTCGCGAAAAGTATCAATTTTGCGATGCGCAGTATCACAAACGTGATCTCGTCGGCGGATCGGCATGTCGATGCCAATTCTGACGGGAGTATAAGCCGGTCTTAACTATTTATAGTCTAGGTTGTGCCTGGAATTCATCGCCTGCCTGTACGAATTCTCGCCTCGAAGGACGAGCACGCTGGGAAGCCGATGATTGGACGGGGGGACGGCATGTTGACATTTCGAAATCATCGCGCCTCGATCGCGGCGGATCTGCTGGACAAATCGCAGGCCGTGATCGAGTTCGACCCCGGCGGCAAGATCCTCACCGCCAACGCCAACTTCCTCGCGGTGATGGGATACGGCCTCGACGAGATCCAGGGCCCGCCGTCATACGCGACCAGCGAGGCGTATCGGCAGTTCTGGGCGGATCTGGCGCAGGGCAAGTCGCAACAGGCCGCCTTCAGGCGCATCGCCAAGGGAGGCCGCGAGGTCTGGGTCCAGGCCTCCTACAACCCCGTGCTCGACCGCGCCGGCAAGACCATCAGGATCGTGAAGTTCGCGACCGACGTCACCGCCCACAAGCAGGAAGCGCTGGAGCTCGAGGGCCAGATCGCCGCCCTGCACCGGTCGCAGGCCGTGATCGCCTTCGAGCCCGACGGCACGATCCTCACCGCCAACGCGAACTTCCTCGATGCCGTCGGCTACCGGCTCGACGAGGTGAAGGGCCAGCACCACAGCATGTTCGTCACCGAGGCGGATCGCGCCACGGCCGCCTACCAGGAGTTCTGGAAGGCGCTCGCCCGCGGGGAATACCAGTCCGCCGAGTACCTTCGGATCGGCAAGGGCGGACGCGAGGTCTGGATCCAGGCGACCTACAACCCCGTCACCGATGCGGAGGGGCGCACGGTCAAGGTCGTCAAGTTCGCGACCGACATCACCGAGCAGGTGCGCGAGCGGCAGCGCCGCGTCGAAGCGCAGCGGGCGATCGGCACGGATCTCGATGCGATCGGCGCGGCGACCGAGGACGTCATGCGCCAGACCTCGGAGGCGGCCACCACGGTGGCGCGCGTTTCCGGCGACATCCAGAGCGTGGCCTCGGGCGCGGAGGAGCTCTCGGCCTCGGTCGGCGAGATCAGCCAGCAGGTCAGCCACGCCGCTCAGATCGCCGGCCAGGCCGTCCATCAGACCGAGCGCACGGGCAACATCGTCGCCGGCCTGAGCAGCCAGGCCGCCCAGATCGGCGACGTCGTCGCCCTGATCCAGGGCATCGCCGCCCAGACCAACCTGCTCGCGCTGAACGCCACGATCGAGGCGGCGCGCGCCGGGGCGGCGGGCAAGGGCTTCGCCGTGGTGGCGGCCGAAGTGAAGGCGCTGGCCGAGCAGACCGGCAAGGCCACGGATCAGATCCGGGGCCAGATCGTCGCGACGCAGAACGCCACCCGCGATGCCGTCGACGCGATCGCCTCGATCCAGACCACGATCCAGACGCTCAACGACGTGTCGAACGCGATCGCGGCGGCGGTCGAGGAGCAGTCCGCGGTGACGCAGGAGATCTCGGGCAACATGCAGACCGCCTCGCGCGGCGTGTCGGTGATCGCGTCGGGCATGGACATGATCGCCCAGGCCAGCGAGCGGGTGGATCACGCGACGCGGCAGGTCCGCGAAGCGTCGCGGGCGCTGGGATGATCTTGAGCATAGATCTGCCGTTCCCGGCGCCAGACCTCGAGATGATGGGGGAGGTCTATCTGTAATCTGTCCAAGCTGAGCGCGACAACGAAAATCCAACATGGACCGCCGTCATGGCCGAGCTTCTTCTGATCAGCGACGACCCGGCCCGCACGGCACGGCTGGCACGCGACCTGCGAAACTTCGAGGGCTCGACCATCTACGACCTCTACGACGACGAGCCGTATCCGGGGCCGCCGCGACTGATCGTCAGCGACGTGAAGGCGCTGACCTCCGAGGCGCTTCAGCGCCTGCGCCAGGTGCTCGAGCGGGTTCGCGGCCAGCACGTGCCCTACGTCTGCCTGCTGCACGACGACGGCGGCCGCACGCGCGCGTACGCCGACCTCCTGGGCGCCTCCAGCCTGCTGAGCGCCGCCGCCGGCGCGGGTGCCTTGGTCGATACCCTGACGGGCCTGCTGGAGCGGGCGGCGCCGATGCCGGCGGCGATGCAACGCTACGGCGAGATGGCCGAGCAGTTCCTGCGCAAGACCTTCGTGCCCGGCCGCTCGGTCACGCCGGCCGAGATCGAGGCCGGAACGAAGCTCGTGGCGAGCGCGGTGCAGGAGGTCGACATCCGCTCCTGGGTGCGCGCCGTCCGGCGCTTCGACGACGCCACCCACCGGCACTGCATGCTCGTGGCCGGGCTGTCGGCGGCCTTCGGCGGCATCCTCGGCCTGAAAGCGGCCGACCGCCATCACCTCGTCAAGGCGGCCCTGCTGCACGACGTCGGCAAGATGGAGATCGACCCCGCCATCCTGAACAAGCCGGGCAGGCTCGACGACGGGGAGATGGCCGTGATGCGCACCCACGCCGCGCTGGGATACGCCATGCTGGTGGGGCGCGGGTTCGACGACACCCTGCTCGCGGTCGTGCGCTCGCATCACGAGATGCTCGACGGCTCGGGCTATCCCGACGGGCTCGCCGGCCGCGCGATCCCGGATCTCGTCCGCCTCGTCACGATCTGCGACATCTTCGGCGCGCTGATCGAGCGCCGCCCCTATCGCGCGCCGATGCCGAACGCGAAGGCCTACGACATCCTGGTCGGGATGGGCGGACGGCTCGACACCGACCTCGTCCGCGCCTTCAGGCCGGTCGCGAACGCGTTCTGACGCCGACGCCGCGCGCCCGGTCGCGCGCGCCCGCTCAATGTGCGGCGGGCGCGTCGTGGACGAGGTCGGCGAGCGGGACGCCGACCTTCGCCAGGGACAGGGGCGGCGTCCGGCCGCTCGGGAACGTCGTCTCCCACCCGCCGCCGAGCGCCCGCGACAGGGAGACGAAGTCGGTCGAGATCGCGGCGGTGGCCTGAGCCAGGTTGACCTCCGCCTGGAGCACGGTCTGCGACGCCTGCAGGACCGTGGTGAAGGTGTCGACGCCCTGCTCGTAGCGCGACCGCGACAGCGACAGCGCCTGGCGCGCATCGCCGACCTGCCTGGACAGGCGCGCCCGCCGGCCCTCGTCGGCGCGCAACGCGGCGAGCGCGTTGACGATGTCGTGCCAGCCCTGGAGCACGGCCTTCTGGTAGGCGATCGCCGCCTCCTGCTGCCGGGCGCGCTGGAGCACGAGGTTCGCCTTGAGCCGGCCGCCGTCGAAGAGCGGAATCGAGATCGACGGGCCGACGTTCATGTACTGCAGCGACGAGACCCGGAAGATCTTTCCGGGATCGACCGCGTTGCCGGTCGGGCTGGCGCTCAAGGTCACGGTCGGGAAGAACTGCGCCTCGGCGACCCCGATCTCGGCCACGGCGGCGTGCAGGTTGGCTTCCGCGGCGCGGATATCGGGACGGCGCAGGACGAGGGTCGACGGGATGCCGACCGGCACCCGCGGCGGCACCGGCGGGATCGCCCGGGCGGTGACCAGCTCCTGCGACAGGGCGAGCGGCGCCTCGCCGAGCAGGAGCGAGATCGCGTTGATCTGCTGGATCTCCTGCTGTTGCAGCCCGGGCAGCTGCGCCTTGATCGCCTCGACCTGCTGCGCCGCGCTGGCGATGTCGAGGCCGGTGACGAGGCCCTTCTGCTGGCGTACCCGCACCACGTCGAGGATCTGCTCGTTGACGCGGATGTTGGCGAGGTTGATCCGCATCTGCTCCTGGGTGCCCCGCAGCTGCACGTAGTTGCGGGCGAGGTCGGACTGGCTCGAGACCAGGATGTCGCGGCGCTGATCCGCGGACGCGTCGGCCTGAGCCTCCGCGGCCTCGACCGAGCGGCGGACCCGGCCCCAGAGATCGAGCTCCCACGATGCGTCGAGCCCGAGGGTGTAGCTCTCGAACCCGTTGGTCAGCGGTGCGGTCGGGTTGGCGCCCGCCGCCCCGCCGCCGGTCAGGCCGCCGAGGGAGCCGGACAGGAGGCCGATCGTCCCGTTCTGGCTGTACTGCATGCGGTAGGCGTTGCCGGTGCCGCCGATCGTCGGCAGCGTCGCGGCGTTCGCGGTGGTGAGCTGGGCCCGGCTCTCGAACAGGCGCGCGGTCGCGGTCTTCACGTCGAGGTTCTGCGCGGCCACGCGCTCCTCGAGCCGGGTCAGGATCGGATCGCGGAAGGCCTGCCACCAGGCGATGTCCGGCTCGGCCTGGCTGGTGCGCGCCGTCAGGCGCCGTGCCGCCCGGGCCGGGACGCCGGTGTCGAGGTAGTCGCTCGCGTCGGCGAGCGGCGTCGGCGGAACGGAGAAGTCGGGGCCGACCGTGCAGCCGGCCAGGCCGAGCATCGCGGCGAGCGCGAGGAGGGAGGCCCGGCCCGACAGCGCAGCCGAGGCCTTCGCGCGGGACCGGCCTTCGAACATTCGGCGGGATGTCATGTCAGTGTCCTCCGCCCTCGGCCTTGGCGGTCCGGGCCGATATCAGGAAGCAGAGCGGCACGACGAGGAACGCCAGCAGCGCCACGTATTGGTACACGTTGCTGTAGGCCAGGATCTGAGCCTGCTTCGTGTAGGTCTGGTAGGTCTGCGCGACGGCCTGCTGGTGCACCACCGAGGCGGCACGCCCGAGCGAGCGCAGCGTCTGCTCGGTCTCCTGGATCAGCGTGGCGTAGCCCTGTCGCAGCGGCGTCATAAACGTCGAGAGGTGGGCCTGGTCGGCCTGCGTCCGCTCCGTGACCGCGGCGGTCGAGAGCGAGATCCCGACCGAGCCGAACACGTTGCGGAACATCGAGAACAGCGCCGACGCGTCGCTGCGGTACTTCTGGGGCAGCGTCAGGTAGGCGACGGTGGAGATCGGCACGAACAGGAAGGCGAGCGCCGCCGTCTGGAGCGTGCGCATCCAGACCAGGGTCCGGAAGTCGATGTCGGGCGCGATCCGGCTCGAATAGAACATCGCCGCGCCCATGAAGGCGAACCCGAACATGATCAGGTAGCGGGTCTGCACGACCTTCATCATCAGGCCGACGAGCGGGATCAGCACGATCACCGCCACGCCGCCCGGCGACAGGATGAAGCCTGAATCGAGCGCGGTGTAGCCCAGCACCTGCTGCGCGAATTGCGGGATCAGGACCGAGCCCGCGTAGAGCAGGGCGCCGACCGCGCCGATGAGCAGGCAGCCGACGGCGAAGTTCCGGTCCCGGAACACCATCAGGTCGACCACAGGCGCCTTGGCCGTCAGCAGCCAGCAGATGGCGCCGAAGATCCCGAGGAAGGCGACGACGGCCATGATCCGGATGAAGGACGAGCTGAACCAGGCGTTGACCTCGCCGCGGTCAATCATGATCTGCATGCAGCCGATGCCGACGACGATCAGGGCCAGGCCGACGTAGTCGAGCCCGCGCGCGCGCTTCTCGGCCGCGGCCGGCGGGTCCTGGACCAGGTAGGCGTTGACGAACAGCGTGACGATGCCGACCGGCACGTTGATGAAGAAGATCCAGCGCCAGGTCGCGTGCTCGACGAGGTAGCCGCCGAGCGTCGGCCCGAGGACGGGCGCGACCACCGTCGCCACCGCCGTGACCCCGAAGGCCGCCCCGCGCTTGGCCGGCGGGAAGGTGTCCAGGATGATCGCCTGCTGGCTCGGCTGCAGGCCGCCGCCGAAGAAGCCCTGCATCAGGCGGAACAGGATGATCTGCCCGAGGCTCTGCGACAGCCCGCACAGGAACGAGGCCACCGTGAACATGCCGATGCAGATCAGGAAGTAGCGCTTCCGGCCGATCGTGTCGGAGAGCCAGCCGGCGATGGTCAGCACGATGCCGTTGGCGACGAGGTAGGCGGTGAGCGTGTAGGTCGCCTCGTCGTTCGAGGCGGCGAGCGAGCCCGCGATGTAGGGCAGGGCCACGTTGACGATGGTGGTGTCGAGCACTTCCATGAACGCCGCCAGCGTCACCGCGATCGCGATGAGCCAGGGGTTGTGAGCGGGTTTCCAGCCGTCCGAGGCCCCGCTCACTTCAGCATCACCGTCGGCACCACGCTGATGCCGAGCGGCAGCGGCTCCTCCTTCCTCAGGCCGGAATCGATCACGATCTTCACCGGCACGCGCTGGACGATCTTGATGAAGTTGCCGGTGGCGTTCTCGGCCGGGAAGGCGGAGAATTTCGAGCCCGACCCGCGCTGGATCGACTCGACGTGCCCCTGCAGGTCGAGGTCGGGATAGGCGTCGATCGCGATCCGCACCCGCTGCCCGGTCCGCATGCCGTCGAGCTCGGTCTCCTTGTAGTTGGCCGTCACCCAGACGTCGGTGGTGACCAGCGACATGACCTGCTGGCCGGCGGTGAGGTAGTCGCCGGCGTTGACGTTGCGCTTCGTCACCCAGCCGTCCTGCGGCGCCCGCACCACGCTCCATTCGATGTTCAGGTTGGCCTGCTCGACCTGCGCCCTGGCCTGCTCGGCCTGGCCCTTTATCTGGTCGACCTGCTGCTCGGACTGGCCGATGTTCTGCTGGACCGGCATTGCCTGGACGAGGCGGGCCTGGGCCTGCTCGACCTGCGCCTTGGCCTGCTGGTAGTTGGACGCGTTGGTCTCGACCTCCTGCTGCGTCGTGGCCAGCTTGGGCAGGCTCCTCTGCCGGTCGTAGTTGGCCTGCTGCAGGGCGAGGTTGGCCTTGGCCGAGTCGAGGTTCGCCTGCGCGAGCTGGAGGGCCGCGGGGAAGTTCTTCTTGGCGATCTCGACGCCGAGCCGCTGGCTGGCGATCTGGGCGTTGCTCGCGGCGAACTGGCCCTGGGCCTGCTCGCGGCTGTAGACGAACTGGCGCTGGTCGATGCGGAACAGCGTGTCGCCCTTGTGCACGAACTGGTTGTCCGTCACCTCGAGCGCGATCACCTGCCCGGCCACCTGCGGCGCGATCGTGACGATGTTGCCGTCGGTGTAGGCGTCGTCGGTGCTGATCGTCCCGCGGGTCGCGAGCCAGTAGGTCACGCCGCCCCCGGCGAGCAGCAGCAGGACCACCACGGCGATCCCGATGACCCAAGGCCGCCGCTTCCTGCGCGCGCGCTCGTCGGTTCCCTGGTCGTCCCCGTCCGATTTCTTGCCGCCGCGGTCGTCCCGGTCCTTCGCGTCGCCGCCCTTCCGATCATCGTCGTCCTGCCGATGGTCGTCTCGCCCATCGTGGTCTTGCCGATCGTCGTCGCCGTGCCGATCGTCGTCGCCTTGCCGCTCGCGGGCCTGCCAGCCCTCGGAGCGGTGGTCGCGCGCGTCGCGGCTGCGACGGGGATCTCCGTGATCCCGCTCGTCCGCGTACGGCTCCTCGTCCCTGCCGTCGCGGGGCCGATCCCGGACGACGCGCAACGCATCGCGGGCGGGGCGACGGCGGTCGTCGGCATCGCGGGCTGGCCCGCCCTGCCGGGGCGGCGAGCCGACGTCGAGCAGGTCGCGTCGACTCCGCGACGGCCTGGACAGGCCGGACGAGGTGCTTGCATCGACGTCACGCATGGAATGAATGCAAACCTTTCGTCCCACCGCACGTTCAGCGAGACGGCGTGGGCGATCGTCCGTACGGTGCGGCGAGTTATCCGAACCGAACGTTTCGTTTCTACCCTCAATCTGGATGGTGATGTCAAGCGAAACGAACGGTTCGGCTGATGGCTCTCGGATTCGTGTGCCGCGCGGATCGCGCCGTCGCGAGGAGATCGCCGCTGTGGCGGAGCGCGTGTTCCTTCAGCACGGGTTCTCGGACACCACGATGAAGATGGTGGCGAACGAGGCCGGGGCCTCGACCGAGACGCTCTATCGCCATTTCGGCTCGAAGGACGACCTGTTCATCGAGGTCGTGAGCAACCGGACGCGCGATCTCAGGCAGCGGATCGAGACCGATCTCGGGAGCAAGGGCCCGCTCCCGGCGGTGCTCCGGGCCTTCGGCACGAACCTCTACGGCGCGATGATCATGCCCGAGATGACGGCGCTCGCCCGCATCATCGTCGCCGAGGTCCAGCGCAACCCGGCCCTCGGCGAGGCGTTCTACGCGATGGCGCCGGGCCGCACGCAGCGGCACCTGACCGACTACCTCGAGGCGGCCCGGCGCGACGGCGCGTTCATCGGCGACGACCCGTTGCTCGCCGCGACCATGTTCATCGGGTTGATCATCGGGAAGGTGGTTCCGGTGTGCCTGTTCATCCCCCACAAGGACGACGGCAGCCGCGCCGACATGGAACGGCACGTGGACGAGGCCGTCCGCATCTTCCTCGCCGTGTATCAGGCGGCGCGCCCCGCAGCGTGACGTGGGCCGGCTTCGTAGGCCCCGCGCTCAGCGCAGGAACCGACGGCGCGCCGGGGCGGCGACGAGGATCGCCGCCGGGCCGAGGGCGGCCGCGAGCATCACCACGAAGCCCAGCGTGATCATCGCAAGACCGTCGCCGGACGAGCGCGGGTGCCGGAGAAGCGCGCCGGCGTCACGGGCGCGGCCGGACGTGGAGGAAGCTGCGCTCCCCCGTCGCCGCCTCGGTCACGTGCTGGATCGCGTCGAGGAGGTCCGCCATCCGCTTCGGCGCCGAGGCGGGCATCAGGCGGCCGGCATCCACGCGCCGGGTGTCGGTCCGGCCGGCGGCGATCTGCGCCTGGCTCAGGGCATCGAAGTCGCGGCTGGGGCGTCGCTTCATGGCGGTGTCTCTCCTCGGGACACCGTGGCCGGCGCGTGGTTGATGAAGCGTTAACGCGGCGCCGAGGTCCGGCCCCGCAGCCTCACGCCGGTCTCGCCGTGTCCTCGGGGGCGACGGCGAGCCGGAGGAAGCTGACGACGCTCGCGACGGCGGCGAAGGCGCCGCCGAGCCCCAGGGCGAGCGCCGGCCCATGCGCATCCGCGATCGCGAAGCAGGCGGCGACGAGCGCGGCGCCCATGGTCTGGCCGAGGAGACGGGAGGTGGCGACGATGCCGCTTGCCCCGCCCGATCGCGCCGGCGGCGCGCTCGTCATGATGGCACGCAGGTTCGGCGCCTGGAAGAAGCCGAAGCCCGCGCCGCAGATCGCCATGCGCCAGCCGATGTCGAGGACGGTCGGGCTCGCCGGCAGGGCGGCGAGCAGCCCCATGCCGACGGCGAGTCCGGCGAGCCCGATCCCGCCGAGCAGGCCCGGCGGGTAGCGGTCCGAGAGGCGCCCGGCCAGGGGAGCCATCAGCGCGACCACGACGGGCCACGGCGTCATCAGGAAGCCGGTCTCGACCTGCGTGCGCCCGAGCGTGTGCTGGAACAGGAAGGGCAGCGAGACGAAGGCGAGCCCCTGCGCCGCGAACGAGCACACCGAGGTCGTGGCGGAGAGGGCGAACAGCGGGCGCCGGAGGAGGTCGGCGGCCAGCATCGGCGCAGGATGCCCTGCCTGCCGCCGCAGCAGCAGCAGGAAGCAGGCGACCGAGCCGGCGGCCTCCGCCAGGATGCGCCAGAGCGGCCCCTCGTGCGCGGCCTCGCCGAGGCCGAGCACGAGCAGGGCGAAGGCGGACGCGTTGAGCAGCGAGCCGACCCCGTCGAAGCGGTGGCCGGAGCGGCCGGTCTCCGGCAGCGCGGTCCAGGCCAGCAGCAGGGCGGCGAGCCCGATCGGCACGTTGACGGCGAAGAGCCACGGCCACGGCGCCGCGACGAGGATCAGCGAGGCGACGGTCGGGCCGACCGCGAAGCCGATGCCGACCACGAAGGCGTTGAGGCCGACGCCGCGCCCGAGCTGGTGGGCCGGATAGATGAAGCGGATGAGGGCGATGTTGACCGCCATCAGGGCGCTCGCGCCGACGCCCTGGAGCACGCGGGCCGCGACGAGCGTCGGCAGCGACCAGGCCAGCGCGCAGACGAGCGAGGCGCCGGTGAACAGGATCAGCCCGCCGACGTAGATCCGCTGCTGGCCGACGATCTCGCCCAGCGCCGCGATCGGCAGCAGCGTCGCCACCACCGCGAGCTGGTACGCGTTGACGATCCACACCGAGGCGCCGGGATCGACCCCGAGATCGGCGGCGATGGTCGGCAGGGCGGTGTTGGCGATGGCGGTGTCGAGCGTCGCCAGCGCGACGCCGGTGAGCACCGCCACCATCGCCCGCCCGCGCTGGGCCGGAGGCAGGCCGTGATGGGTCGGCGTGCTCGACGGTGCGGGCGGAGGGGACATCGTGGGCTGGGGCTCGCGGCGGCAACGCGTGCTGCATGCGGCCATGGCGGGGATGCTGGCAAGTGCGCCGGCAAGCGCAACCACACGGTGTTGCTACGCTCCGGATGCATATCTCAATCGGGCCGACCGAGCCGTCGGTGAACCGGCGGCCGCCATCGACCCTGCGCGGCTCTCCGGCCGGGCTTGGCGAGATCGCCTCCGCCCGGCCGTCGTGCCGGCCGACCGCGTCGTCGGAGGCTCAGCAGCTCAACCGCCGGCCTTCGCGCCGGCCGAACACCCGGTAATGCGCCGCGCCCGAATCCACCTGCCCGCGGCTCACCGCGCGGCGAACGTCGGGGTTGCAGCGAAGGTACTCGGCCTCGTCGAACCCGAAGCGGCCGCCGCCGCGGCCGCGGTCGTCGTAGCCCCGGTCGCGATCGCGGTAGCGGTCGTCACGGCCGCCATACCCGGATTCGCGCTCGCCGTAGCCGTAGTCCCGGCCGCCGTAGGGCTGGGACAAGGCCGGCGCGACCGATCCGGCGATCGTCAGGCCCACCACCATCACCGTGCAAAGCGTCTTCATCGATCCACTCCCGTCGCTGGCACTTGCAACGGCGTGCGAAGGCTTTGGTTCACATCGGCTCGGAGCGCGCTGCGCCCGGGATTTCGCGACCCGCGGCATGTTGCATCGCCTGCCGAACGTCGAGGACCGACCGGTCCGATGTCGCGTTGCCCCCGCATCACCCCTTCGGATCGCGAGGAAGATCGACATGGCACAACCCACCTTTCCCGACAGGCCGGGCCACGGCGCCAACAGCGTCGAGCATCGCATCGGCCAGGACGTGGACGGCGTCGACCAGCTCAGCAGCGTCGTCCTGATGGGCCTCGCGATCGGCGGCGCGGCGCTGGCGCTGATCCTGGTGCACTTCCTGATCGGCTGAGGCGGGTCGGCTGGCACCTTCTCAACCGGAAGGCGAGGAACGATCGGATTGTGGCCGTGGTTTCACGCCGTGGCACCGACTCGGTGCGGCAGCAAGGACCCGGCACCGATGACCAAGACCCGTTTCACAGCCTCTGCGATCGCGGCCGCGGCCTTCGGCGCCGTTCTGATGTCGGCCGGCGCCGTCTCCGCCGCGACGCCGGCGCCCGCGCCGAGCCTCGTTCAGCCCGAGGCCCCGACCGTGCAGGTACGGATGACGCGCCGCTCGATGATGCGCCACCACACCATGCGGCGCCACATGATGCGCCGTGGCGGCGGACGGACGATCAGCACCAAGCTCGGTGCCAGGACGCGCTGAAGGCGCCTTTAAAGACGCGCCGATCGAAGCCCGACGATCGAGGGGCCCGGCCGGGGAGATCCAGGCCGGCTTTCTCGTGTGGAACGGAGACGGCGCAAGCTGGTTCTTCAGCAGAGTTTGGTAATTCACCGGAGGAAACACATTGTCTTTCAAGTCGATCACGCTCGCGTCCGCGTTCGTCCTGACCATGGGCACCGCCGCCTTCGCCCAGGGCGGAGCCTCCGACGGCGGCCCCGGCAGCCCGGGCGCCGGGCCGTCGGCCGGCGGCACGATCAGTGAGGGGTCGGCCGCAGGCCGGTCGTCCACCACCACCGGCACCGTCCCGAACGCAGGCACCACCGCGCCGAGCGCCACCATGGCGCCCGTCGCTCCCGGTGCCGCCGGCAACGGCGCGGGCCCGAGCGCGGGCGGCACCGTCAACAGCGGCAGCGCCCCGACCGCGAAGTAGGCTTCGCGTCGACGGCACGTCGTTCAGCCCGCCCGGTTCGCCGCGGCGGGCTTCTTCGTGCGCTCGCCCACCCTGCCGGCATCGCGCCCAAGGGCGGGGCGATGCGATCCCGCGTCGTCGCCGTATCTCGCGCGCGACGGCGCCGTTTGACGAGACCTGCGCCGACCGGACCGGTGGACGCGCTGGAGATCCCCGTGCCGCACAGACAGCCGCTTCACCTCTGGATCGTGCGCCACGGCGAGAGCGCCGGCAACGTCGCCCGCGATGCGGCGCAGGCCTCGGGCGCGGCGCGGATCGACATCCCCGAACGCGACGTGGACGTGCCGCTGAGCCCGCTCGGCCACCGGCAGGCCGAGGCGCTCGGCCGCTGGTTCGCCAGCCTGCCCGAGGACCAGCGTCCGAACCTCGTCCTGGCCTCGCCCTACCGCCGCGCGGTCGAGACCGCCGAGGGGATCCGCGCCGCCGGTGCGCTAACCGCGGACACCCCGCCGCTCCTCGTCGACGAGCGCCTGCGCGAGAAGGAGTTCGGGATCCTCGACCGGCTTACGCGCGCCGGAATCGAGCAGCTGCACCCGGAGCAGGCGGCGCTGCGCAGCGACCTCGGCAAGTTCTACCACCGGCCGCCCGGCGGCGAGAGCTGGTGCGACGTCATCCTGCGCCTGCGCGGCGCGCTTGACACGATGGCCCTGCACTACGAAGGCCAGCGCATCCTCCTCGTCGCCCACCAGGTGGTCGTCCTGTGCCTGCGCTACCTCCTGGAGAACATGACCGAGGGGGAGATCCTGGCGATCGACGCCGAGGGCGACATCGCCAATTGCGGGGTCACCGAGTACGTCCCCTCGGCGCGCGCCACACCCGGTGGTGCCCTCGACCTGATCCGCTACAACTTCGTCGCACCCCTTGAGGCACAGGGCGCCACCGTTACCTCCGAACCCGACACCAAGAGCTGAGCGACCGTCAGACCCTTGGGGCAAGGACCGGAGGGAAGCCATGAGCGCCGTCACACCGCTGACCGAGCACGTGCTCCGCGGCATGGCCCCTCCCGATCCGGACGGCGACAGCAAGGATGGGCGCGGCTGCGTCCTGATCGTCGCGGGCTGCACGGCGCTGCCGGGCGCCGTCCTGCTCGGCGCCAACGCGGCGATGCGCGTCGGGGCGGGAAAGCTGCAGATCGGCGTCTGCCGCGACCTCGCGATCCCGATCGGGATCGCCGTGCCGGAAGCCCTGGTGATCGGCCTGGCACAGACCGAGGCCGGCAGCATCGGGCGCGCCTGCGCCGACGATCTCGCGCAGCGGGCCGGCGCGAGCGACGCGATCCTGTGCGGGCCGGGGATGAGCGAGGACGCGGACACGGAAGCCGTGGTCGCCGCGCTCGTCCGCGGGGCGGACACGGCAGCCATCGTCCTGGATGCCGGGGCGCTCGCCGCGTTGCGCGCCGATCCGGACCTGACGCGCCGCCTGCCCAAGCCAGCGATCATCACCCCGCACGCCGGCGAGATGGCCAAGCTGCTGGACATCGACCGAGAGGCCGTCGAGGCCGACCCGCTGGCGGCGGCTCGCCGGGCCACCGAGCGCTTCGGGACGATCACGGTGATGAAGGGCGGCCGGACGCAGGTCGTCTCCCCCGACGGCCGCGCCTGGTGCTACGAGATGGGGCATGTCGGGCTGGCGATCTCGGGATCGGGCGACACGCTGGCGGGCCTCATCGTCGGCCTGCTCGCGCGCGGAACCGAGCCCGAAGCCGCGGCCCTGTGGAGCGTCTACGCCCACGGCGAGGCGGGCCGCCGGCTGGCGCGCCGCTACGGCGGAATCGGCTTCCTCGCCCGCGAGCTTCCGGCGGAGGTGCCGTGCATCCTCGCCGAGGTGATGACTTAAGCCGCGGCACCGCCGCCGCCCCACGCATACGGGAGAACCATCGATGTCGGAGCCGCCGGACGACAACCTGGACCACTACGCGCTCGGCTTCTACGCGCCGGGCAAGAACCTCCGCCGCGAAGACTGCCCCTATGCCGAGGGCATGGCGGCCCACGACCAATGGCTGGCCGGGTACGACGCGGCGGTCCGCGGCGACAGGCTGGACGATCGTCCCGCGTGACGCGCCTTTACGGATCGCCTTAGAGCGCCTAACAGAACGGCACCCTGAGCGTTGATGTGCGTTGGTGTTTCATGGCCCGCGCACTTCTTCCCGACGATCTCTGGGACGAGATCGCCCCGCTGCTTCCGCCTCCCCGACCCCGTCCGAAAGGCGGTCGACGG